>NZ_JH992901.1:2888611-2889102 GCF_000315565.1 Mastigocladopsis repens PCC 10914
GACTCATATATTTCTACTTTGGTGACTCCAGCCATCTTTGCTCGTTGATATTTATTCCTTCTTTATCTGTATCATAGTTTTAGTGAATTGGTATCACTTAATGGCAATGACTCTAAGTACGAGTGAAGTCATTCCTATTATGGATGGAAAATTAGCTTTGGGAACCTATCAATCTGTTTTATTATTTGAGTTAGATGGAGCGCGTAAAAGGACTATATTTTGCCAAATTTCTGGTGAGTTATGAGTTATTAGTCAGCGCTGTTTTATTTAACTTTGCGACGGCGGGAAATCAATCTTCGAGATATCACTAGTCACGCAGAATTGTGCTCAATACAGATCTATCTTATAAAGCTTTAGTAAGTCAGTAAATTCCTTTTTTCTTGGAGGAAGCATCTTATACCAATTCACTAAAACTATGATACAGATAAAGAAGGAATAAATATCAACGAGCAAAGATGGCTGGAGTCACCAAAGTAGAAATATATGAGTCA
>NZ_JH992901.1:3612480-3625116 GCF_000315565.1 Mastigocladopsis repens PCC 10914
GATAAAATACCCCAAGTTCATCACGCAATCGCATATATAAATTACCTTTGGGAAACGCGGCTTTGGCTACACGTACCGTTTCATTGGGAACAGGAGGAATTTTTTCCGGATGTAAGCACATATACTGCCTCCAAAGGTATTTCTTCTAGTTTATTGATAATTGAGGCAGCTAAGTTCATTTTTTGTTACCGTGTATTACATGGTGGAGTGTAGCTCTCTTTATCATGTAATACACCGTAAACTCTCCGTTTTTATGTTAAGTAATATTTCGCCAACGGTATCCCAATCTTGCCTAACCCTAACTTTTTTGGTGGCAAGTATATTCTACTACACCAAGGTATTGCGAAGCCATGTTTTTTATTGGTCGCAATTCATCTCACCCTTAAGGCGAAGCCTGTAACGGGAGATGAATTGCGACATCCAAGATAGATGCCCTTACTTAATTTTTCTTGTTTAATTCATGTCATAATAGTAGTTGGGAATTATTAGCAATATTTGCTACACTAAAGTCAACGCGACGTGACTCCTCAACGCAGCACAATCATCGTATCATTAACTCCTGACCTCAACAAATTTATCGTCTCACTGGTATAGTCAAGGTGGAGAAAGGAGGAAAGACCCCAGCAGCCGCAGTTACCGCCTATGCTCGTTTTGAGGACAGAATTCGTGCCTTGCGCTTTGGGTATCAAATGCACATTGCCAAGCCTGTTGAGCCAGCAGAGCTGATTGCGGTCATAGCGTCCCTTGCAGGTCGTCACGACTCTCACTTTTAGAGCCATCTAAGATTTCTTAGGTCACTAACAGGAGTAACTGTCAGGAAGCAGTTATTCTGGCGTTATTCAGCAGTAGGGGAAAAATCGTAAACAGCAGCCTAACACTATTGATTAACTCCTGCTACCACTCTTAGAAAGTTCTAGCTAGATTAGAGACATCAGGCTGGTGATGAAGCAGGTGCTAGATGCTGCAAGCAGAACAATTGTTACAAAATCGTTACCAACTCCAACGCCTACTTGGTAACAATGGAATTCGCCAAACTTGGTTAGCATTGGATTTACAAGCTCCTGATGCACAAAACAAGCAAGTTGTGGTCAAACTTCTTGCTTTTGGCGGTACAGTACAGTGGGATGACCTCAAACTTTTTGAACGGGAAGTACAAATTCTCCAACAGCTTGATCATCCCCGTATTCCCAAATATATTGATTATTTTTGTATCGATGACCGGACACTCTGGTTTGGCTTAGTGCAAGAATATCTACCTGGTGAGTCTCTTAAGGAATTGCTAGCTCTTGGGAAAAGATTTACGGAAAAGCAAGCGCGGAAAATCGCTGTTGAAGTTTTAAATATTCTCACAGATTTACATGAGTTAAATCCACAGGTACTGCATCGGGATATCAAGCCGAGTAATTTAATCTGGGGTGAAGATGATAGCATTTATTTAGTTGATTTTGGCGCAGTTCAAGATAAAGCGGCAAGGGAGGGAGTCACCTTCACTGTGGTGGGAACTTATGGTTATGCGCCAATGGAACAATTTGGTGGGAGAGCAGTTGCGGCATCGGATCTCTACGCACTAGGAGCCAGTTTGATTCATCTATTAACTGGTGTCTCGCCCTCTGATTTGCCTCAGCGCGATTTGCGAATTCAGTTTACTGACCGAGTTAGCCTCAGTCCCAGTTTTGTCTCCTGGTTGCAAAAGATGACTGAACCAGCGCCAGAGCAAAGGTTTACCACAGCGCACCAAGCGCTCATTTCTCTCAAGTCTGGTCTTACTGTCAAAAAGCAAGAGTGGCGACTACAAGAATTCAACAATAATTCTGGCTGCGGTATAAATAATGCAACAGAAGAAGTCCCCGAGGAAATTAAAGGGTGGAATTGGGGAGCATTTCTGTTACCTTGGTTGTGGTTGTGGACTAATCAAGTGTGGGTTGGCTTGTTCTGTTTTGTACCGCAAGTTGGTTGGATAACGACCATTGCACTTGGTGCTAAAGGCAATGAATGGGCTTGGAAAAGTAGACGTTGGCGCAACATTCAACACTTTAAAGAGCATCAAAGAGGTTGGGCGATCGCCGGAATTTTGATTGGCGCACCCATTAGTATTATGTTGTGGTTTGCTGCTATTGGTTTGCTTTTCCGTGTATTTATTTAAAAATAACGACTGTGTAGAGACGCGCTCTCATGAAAGCGTCTCTACATTAGACTTCTTGCATTGATTCCAAAAAAAAGAATAATTAACCACAGATGGACAAGGCAGTGCGTTGCGGAGCCAGCCGCGTGGGCGGGTTTCCCGACTTGAGCGGACTGGCGTGAGGTTCCCTCCGTTGTAGCAACTGCCGTACAGATGGACACAGATGGAATCTACTGATGCAAGAGGTTTATTCATTGATCCCTGACAGCAATTCCTACAGGACAAGCAACGTTTGTCCCCCCTAACCCACAATAGCCATTAGGGTTTTTCGCAAGATACTGCTGATGGTATTCCTCGGCGTAATAAAATTCAGGAGCATCGAGAATTTCAGTACTAATCTCGCCATAACCTGCGGCGCTTAAGGCTGGCTGATAGGTCTCCCGCGATGCTTCTGCTTGCTTCCTTTGATTTTCAGAATATACGTAAATTCCTGAACGGTACTGAGTGCCCACGTCGTTACCCTGACGCATTCCTTGGGTGGGGTTGTGGTTTTCCCAGAAGACTTTGAGTAATTCCGAGTAACTTATGATCTTCGGGTTAAAAACGACTCGTACCACTTCATTATGACCTGTACGTCCGCTACATACTTCTTTATAGGTGGGGTTGGGCGTTATTCCTGCCGCGTAACCCACTGCTGTGCTGTAGACTCCTTCTAGTTGCCAGAATTTGCGTTCTGCACCCCAAAAGCAACCCATACCAAACATTGCCATTTCCATACCTTCTGGAAACGGGGCGTTGAGCCGATTACCGTTGACATAGTGACGCTCTGGTACTGGCATTTTTTTTGCCTGTCCTGGCAAAGCTTCTTCAGGAGTGGGCAGGGTGAGTTTTTTACCAAATCCAAATAGTACCATTGATTTTTACTCTAGGTTTTTATGAAATGTCCTTTACCTTACTTAACATTCTAAATATTTTGAAGGCTTTTTGACCTGGCACTGTCAACTTCCAGCACAAAAAATCTTTTCAGCCGTCAGCCCTAACTCTGGGAAAATTTGTGACTCAACCCGGTCTGAGTTTCCATCTATCGGCTAAACCCCAGCAGGCTCAGGAACACCCGAGACACATGCATGTACTAAAGGTAACAGCGGACCAAGTTGCTCTTGCCCATTGACAGCTAAATCGCTGTGACACAGATAGACTCTCTCAGACACGCGGGCAAGCAAATCTGCGAGAATCCTTTGCAGTCGTTGTTTTTCTGCCAATTGTTCATCTTCTACAGTCCAAGGTTCGCCCAGTCTTTCTTGAAGAAAGAATGGTGCACCAAACAAAGTCGCCGCACCGCCTTTTGCCCATAAAGGCGAACCAGCATCTAGCCAAAACTGCCAACGGTGCGATCGCCTACTGGAGCGGTACTGAAAGATGGTAGCCAATGTGACAGCATTTGATTGGGGTCCTATAGAACTTACGGGGAAAGGGTTAGCGGTAATAGTGCCACGCCGCAGCAGTTGTATGAACTCGGCAATTGTTTCACGGGATGATATGGAGACATTTCCTGTGGGTGCGTCGGAGGGTCTTTGCGTCCCTATGTCACCAGATGTGTGGGTTTGCCGCAATCTAGTATCTATTTCCCAGTAGTGCTGGGCAGTTTCCAGTAGTTCCCGTAGTGCTGCCAATTGGTCATAAGGGAGATTGCTGCCATTCCACACAAAGCGCTGAATTGCCCTGTCTAAAAGAGAAATAGGACTGGGAATCAAACGCATCTCCTGCTGCGCTTTCTGCTCCTCCAACCACTGTAATATTTCACTATAACCCGTGGTAGCTGCATATCCAAGTCTATCCCAACGGTCAAACGCCGTTACAGGCAGTAAATTTGGCTGATCTGGATGCGGTACAAAGCAGTAATCTGCTATCAATCCCGCTCTAACGGGGTCAATGTAGGGAGAGGAGGAAGTGGAGGAAGATGGGGAAGTGGAGGAAGTATTTTCTCCCCCGACTCCAGAAACTTCCCGACTCAACACAACCAACATCTCTGCTACAGCATCTCGATCAACTAAGCGTCCTAAGCCGGGATAAACGAAGGTAAGGACGGTGAGCAATCCTCTGATGATAGGCGAACTAATCAACGGGCGTTGGTTGTTGAGAGGCTCTACTGGGATATTTTGTTTGGTGAGAATTTCTGTCAGGGTGTAACGGGCTAGGGCATCCAAACCTGGTGCAATGACCACCACTTCGTTTGGCTGTACTTGACCAACTTTTACAGCTTTAACAATCACCTCTGCCGTTTGCCGTAATAATTGGGCGCGGGAGGTGGTTTGAATTGACTGCACTGCCTCTGGTAAGCTTAACGCGAACATCTGTTCTGTGATCAGATCTAGCATTGGTGTTACTAAGCTATCTGCAAGGCATGAAAGGGGAGGCTGAGTTAAGGTTTCTTGCTGGCAACGTGCTGATAATTCTTCCAAGTAGTTGGGGTCAGATCCGAGTCCCAAACGTACCACACTATCAGGATTGTAGCTAAACGCCGCCACTGCACCGCTATCTAGGAGCAACTCAAACAGGTGACGCGCTATGGCAGGGTAATCTTGCACGTCATCCGCTAGCACCGCTTGATACCGTTTTGTGAGCTGTTGCTGGTAAATTGGGTCTGGTAACAGGTATTTGCCGTAAAGTTCGGTAATAATCCCGTATGTCAGGAATCCCCTCTCCAGACACCAGTTACGCCAATCTACTAGCAAAGACGCTATGAATTCAGGTTCCAGGTTTGTACTATTGTCGTGCTGTGCTATGGCACTTACCAAAACTTTGTCAATTTTTTCACAAGCTGTACCACTGTAAGCCCCCAGTTGTAGCAAATCCAATATGCGACGTACCAAGCGGTACTCATTCTGTCCCGAAGTTCTAAGCCTCTGTTCACGAGGAGCTTCTGCTAACGGCGCAAGCCCTTCCGCGTCTACAGAGTTCTGTCCAGCACGATGCAAAGTCCCTTCGTCCAACTGAGAACGCCAAAGTTTGGTTGCTAGTTCCTGTTCAGTTTCTGGGTGCAGTCGTACTGGAAATTGCGCCTTCAACTTTAACGACTCAATGAGCAAGGGCCAAAATAAAATAACTTCATCCTGAATAAAACCCAAAGGAGTCTTACAACGGACTGGATATTTTCCCTCAGTTGCTGTAACAATCCTATCCGCCAAATTGCGGCGATTTTCATCATTTGCAGCCAAAACTAAGACCCCTGGTTCTGTTTGATGAAGATACAGACGTTTTAGTAGACTATCGCTATTTTTTCGCCCTCGGCTTTTCGTATAATATATTTCTTTAGTGCGAGTTTGACTCAATACCCATTTACAAAACTGCTTCACCAAGCGAGCAGTCTTACCGCTGCGGCTAGGTCCTGTTATCCAAACGGAATCAGAATTCACGGGAGCATCTCCTCGGAGATTTATTAAGAGACTTCGTACGTTAACTTATGCTTAAGAGTTATAAAACAATGCTGGATTATTGCCTACAATGATTAGTTCTGTTTTTCGTCAAAAAATATACCCTTTTTTACTAGCATCTTACCAATGGTACTTAAGGACATCAGAGCGTTCTCTCTATGAAGCTTACAAAGCAGCATTGCATATTAAGGCAATAGAAGACGAACATTTTAATGGTAAAAAAATAGACTTTGACTCAGCTAACTATAGCCGCAGTGTCATGGATTATTTTGAGTCAGACCTTAAAAAGCAATTAAAAATTATCCGGATGCGGCTAACAGAGTTTAAAATCAGCCGTTTTTTTCTAAACGAATCTAATCAAAAAGCGGCAAATGAATTGGGTATAGAGTATCCACAGCTTTCCTTGGTTTTAGAAAGACTCAAATTCATTGATGAAGTCATAGCAAAATACACTAAATCCGACGAATTTTCTTTCAAGAATCCAATAGCTCAAGACAATAGTTTAACAATAGTACAACCCGCAACCAATCAAGAATTAAAACAACAAAATTTCCCAACTCAGAAATTAGATAATCAAACACCCAAAAGTAAAGCAAATACAACAGGGGTAGTACCTCGTTCGATTTTCAATACCCTGACTCGTCTACAAGTTGAGTTAGACCCCAACGCAGAACAAGACGTTGTTAGAAATTTCCGGAAAACACAAAGGAGAACAATCATATCTGTCAGATTTCTCCTTCTGCTCATTATAGTTCCTATTCTAACTCACCAATTGTCAAAAACTCTGGTCGTTGGACCGATTGTTGACCGTTATTTTAGTAGACATTCTGAAGAAGCTACCTTTTTCCTCAATTATGAAATGGAAGAAGAAGCACTTTCAGAACTACAAAAATTTGAAGAGAGAATAAAGTTTAAAAACTTGCTTAATAGTACCTCACCACTATCTTTTGAGGAGATGGAAAATCAGATAAAAAGAAAAGCTCATGAGATTGCTGAAGAATTTCGTGGTGCTAGTTCTAATGCTATCAAAAACGTTTTTGCAGATATTTTGTCTGTTGTTAGTTTCACCTGGCTTTTACTGATTAGCAAGCGAGAAATTGCAGTCCTAAAAGACTTCTTTGACCATGTGGTCTACGGTCTGAGTGACAGTGCTAAGGCATTTATTATCATTTTGTTCACCGATGTTTTTGTGGGTTTCCACTCTCCTCATGGTTGGGAAGTCATTTTAGATGGCATTTCGCGCCATTGGGGATTACCAGCAAATCACGATTTCATCTTCCTATTTATTGCCACATTCCCAGTGATTTTAGATACTATCTTCAAATACTGGATATTCCGTTACTTAAATCGCATATCGCCTTCTGCTGTTGCTACATATCGCAACATGAATGAGTGATGGAATTGGTTAGTGGTTGGAGCGTAGAAGGTAGGGGCGCAAGGCTGCGGCGTCCTTGCAGAGTTAGGATGTAGAAAAAATTGCTCACCACACCCTAAACAATCACCCCATACCCAACAATTAACCACCAATACATGAGAAAAACACTTGCAGCCATCACCATCAGCCTACCCATAGCTCTGGCAATTGTGTTAGTAGCTATACAACCTTTGGGGCATTTAGCACTTAGTGCGTCGGAGTGTAGGGTGATCAAGTGGGAATTACCACTCTCCTCTCAAACCCAGTTACAGGATGCAGCTGTTCAACAGCAAACAGCGCAACCTCCACTGATACCCATCCAAAAGTCACCGTTTCCTTGTTGTGAGGGTGATAGTTCTTGTGTCGATAACCAATTATGGGGCGAAAACGGTCAACCACCAGACAAAAAGGCTTTGTTGATGGCTGTCGATAGGAGTTTGCAATACTTGTTTTCCAACGATGCAGCAGCGGCGTATCAACGGTATCAGGTCGCAGGAATGACAGGCGATCATGTTATCAAAAGTTTGCAAAGATTCCGGGAACTGGTCTTAAAGTCCAAATCCGCCAATGAACTTAACACGGCGATCGCACGGGAATTTGTCTTTTATCAGTCTGTAGGAAGAGACAACAAAGGTTCGGTGTTGTTTACCGCCTACTATGAACCAGTTTATACTGCTAGTCGCGTTCCCACCGCAGAATACCGCTATCCTGTTTATCGCTTACCACCAGACATTGACTTATGGCAAAAACCTCATCCCACACGCTTGGAACTAGAAGGAGCGGATGGTTTACAAGCCTCAAAAAATCGGCTGCGGGGATTAGAGTTGTTTTGGTTTCGCGATCGCCTAGAACCATACTTAGCCCAAATTCAAGGTTCGGCGAAACTTCAACTTCCTGATGGAACTCAAACATCAATCGGCTATGCCGGTAATACCGCTTACAACTACAAGAGTATTGGGCGCGAACTAGCGAATGATGGTAAGTTACCGCTTGAGGGTTTGACTATGCCAATGATCCTCAACTATTTCCAGAAGTATCCACAACAGTTAAATGTCTATATTCCTCGCGATCCCAGCTTTGTGTTCTTTCAAGAAAATCACGGTGCGCCGGCACAAGGTTCTATCAGAGTCCCGCTCACAGCAGAACGTTCTATAGCAACAGATAAATCTCTTATGCCCCCTGGTGCTTTGGCGTTGATTCGCGCTCCCTTTCCCTTTTTTAATAAAATTACCGGAAAGATGGATCATCGTATTGTAAGTAGATATGTTCTTGACCAAGATACAGGCGGCGCGATTAAAGGCGCGGGGAGGGTGGATTATTTTCTAGGTTCTGGTAAGGTAGCAGGCGATCGCGCTGGTGTAACCGTCAGTTATGGGCAATTATATTATTTGTTACTTAAATCTCATAAAGAGCTATGACTTGAAAATGGTGACAGGGGAAGAAGAATTTTCATCCTTAAGGACAGGCAAGACGACTGCCCCACAAGATAAGTGGTAATTTAACGCATTCAATTGAGAAGCATTATAAAACTCGGCTTGCATGGGCTTTCTTCTATGCCTCTTCATAGAGAATTGGTATAAATATAAGAAAAAATCAGAATGTAAAAAGAGGTCTATTTTATTTTTTGTGACATATTCATGATATCTTTGAGGGTTTTGCTATTATTATAAGTCTCGGTTGTATGCACCTTTTAAGTTCGTGCAAATTAAAGATAGCTAAAATGATACGATAATAAGCTTGCTTAAATTTAGGGTACAAATGAGTTTGGTTATTGTTTGGAACTACAAAAATTTATTGGGCGTCATATGTATCTAGTGTTATTGACCCAACTAAATGCGGTTCATCTTTGCCAGACCACAGAGTGATGCCAAAGCTAGTTTACGTTTCCCAGGATTTGGTGTTTTAGAAATTATTGTGTGGAAATCAGAAATACTGTTCTTTCAGTTTGTATGTAATTGTGTTCCTAGCTAAGTGAGATTTAATACCGTATTTCTCACAATATATTTATAGGTTAATCACGGGGTTTGAAAGTGTTCAGGATACTAATTGATGCTGACTTAATATTAGAGGCGTTGATAAATCGTAACGGATGTATAGGCGATGTCAGTGAATTATTGGATAGAGTACATCCGTGGATTCAGATGTATGTCACAGATATTGGTTGGCAAAAAATATATACATATGCAAGCCGTTTGCGAAATACAAAAATTGCTGAGATAGTTGTTGATTGGTTGCAAGAAAAAATCCAAATTTGTACTGTAGATCAGACTATTCTTCAACAAGCACGATCATCACCTCTTAAGGATTTTGAATCTGCTGTAGAGCTAGTTTGTGCTGGCTATCAGGAACTAGATGCAATTGTCACTCACAACTATGATGATTTTGCCGAAGCACCAAATAAATTTTGGGTGTGGTCAGTCGCAGAATTGTGGGTGCGTGCGAATCTAGAAAGCCAACTACGTACAACTAGGTCTATTTCCTAGTCATTCAAAATTCAAAAGCCAAGATGAATAAAACTAGTATTGGCAAGTATGCAATCTGATAGCTGTATCTCAATTGAAAGAGTGTACAGTCTAGAACAAAGAGAACTAAATAGGTACTAATAAAGTTTAAGGAATTCCTTAAAAGGAGGGGCAGCAAACCTTTCACTTTTTTCTGCAACAGCGTTTAAATTCAGGCTTGCTACACAATTGACAAGATCACGCTAGCGTACGCTTACATCCATAGTATAGTTTAAAGCACCATTGCCACTGTTTTGTTGTGTGACATTAGCGCCAGGACCACTCAGTTCTACACTAACCGAAGATGATGGAGGACTATAACGGGCTGAAATTTCAACAGTATGTTCTCCAACTGACAGATAACGTGACAAATCAATCTTGACGTTTTTATCGTTATTGATCTGTTTGACAACATTACCGTTTACAGTAATCTCACCCGTCATTTGAGCACCTGAGGCATTAATGCTTAGAATGTGGGGTTGATTGAGATTAGCTGCATTCAGATTAAGAGAGCTTTTTTGGTATCCATATGAATCACCGGAACTAGAATGCTGGCTGGTAAAGGTTGAAGATCTGTTCATATCACTACTATTATCCGTATCTGACTGAACACTAACCGAAGAACTTTGGCTGCTTTGGTCCCCACTGCTATCTGACTGCTGAACAACAACGGAGGAACTTTGGCTACTGCGGACAAAGTTTTGTGCAAAAGCTGTCGTGATAGCTAGAAAAGCTAGGCAACCTGCAAAAATCAATAGTTTTCTCATCATGAAATAAGCAGATTTAGGTAATAGCAGGTACGCGATTAGCTTAACTCTATGGTTTGTGAAATTTCACCTACCTGCTGTTGGTAGGAAAAAGGAGTTAGGCGAGAAGAAAAATTTCAGTCGATGCCATCAACTCTACAAAAACTTGCGTAAGATGAAAAGCAGTCCCTAGCAATGAAGCCGAAGCTCCCGCCTGCTAGGGACTTCGGAAAGCTGAAAGTTTTGGTAAGCAGTCTCTTGAAACTATCTTATCTCGCAACAGATGGTTTGGTTACATGTACTGGAACATGTACTTTGACACCAATGTTTGGTCCACCAGAACGGCGAGTAGAAGAATCTCCGGAGACATTTTGTTCGCTGCGGCGGTATTGTTCGCATTTACCATCAGAGTTACACATTTGTGATGCTCTGCTACGAACCCTGCCACCTTGGCAATTTGGGTCAAAATTTTGACTGACTTCATTGGTTTGCGAACGCTCCCTTGAACGGTCAACCGCTACTTGTACACTAGTGTCAACAGCAACACACCCTGCCATTGCTGCAGGAGTTAAGGCAGGAATCAAAAAGGGAGATACAGCTGAAATGGAAAACAAGCTCAGGGAGAGTAATTTGAACTTCATGATAAAAACCTTGCTAAATTATCGACAAATTGTTGTGGTCATAGAACTGTAAGTGCGGTTATTTCCTGTGCCAGAGCTACTGTTGATAGTTCTTTGTTGGGTTACACTTCTCCCACGACATGACCGCACAGACCGTGTTGTTCGGGGGTATTTTAAATTGCGAAGACGTTGGATAGTACTTTGTGGAGCTCGCACTCGAGTGGATCTGCGATAGCGAGAGCGATAGGGATATGACGTATCATTATCATCATCATCTCTGTCAATTTTGATACCGTCGTAATCAGTAATTGTTACCCGACTCTCACCATGGTCGACATCAATTTCTGCTCTGGCAACTCCAACAGGTAATGCAATCAATACAGAGAGTATTAGTAATAAGATCGATTGTCTGGCAGGCATGGCTTAATTCCTCTCTTTGTAAAAAACGACCGATTTTACATAACAAGCTAAAAAATCGGTAAAACCTCCATTAACTCCTCACCTTAAATACACCACCACGGCACTGCTAACAGACATTTCTGTAAGCTGATCAGCATCTTGACATTGCTCAGTGAGGAAATGTTTTTGCTGATTCCCATGATCTAGCAACGTTCAACGGCTCAATTCGCTGTAACCTGCATCGATCATAGGATTGCAACAAATCAACTCTCTGGTTGAGGTAGAATGCAACACTCACAGCTTACCTAGAGGTTTACCTACAGTTGCGACGAGTTTCTTGACGCTGAGAGTTTTGTTGCTCAGCATTCTGGTCAACCAGACTACCATCAGCAGCATAACCATTTTGGTTTATCCGCTGATCGGCTCTTTGTGACCCATACTCCGATCTGCAACCGTTATAGTAAGGAGAACCAACTCTATCTCTTCTCTGAGAGCTTCTCTGTTTAGCACTTTGATTAACCTGACTACGATAACCTTCAGCAGTGCCACTTTGATTAATCTCTTGGCGAGTCGTTGATTGGGCAAAGGCAGTCGTTGGCAATACAATCAAAGCCGCAGCTAGTACACCTAAGGTGTGAAATTTTCTCACCATCTCTATTAAACCTCAGTAGTTGTGTGTTGTAGGAGTCAAAATGGCGTTGCTTAGTTAAGGAATAGATTAGCTACTCCTTTTGGTTGAGCAACGCCAGATGGCTTAATTTCAAGGATTAGCAACGACCACGACGAGCAGATTGAGATTGTCTGTTGGTGGAGTTGCTGTCTTGGTCAACCACAGAGCCGTATTCTGCAGCACCAGCTTGTCTTGTAGATTGAACAGAATCTTGGGCTTGGCTGGTACCACCACCGCAGTAACCGCCGCCGTAAGGAGTTCTACGACCACCTTGGTGGTTAGTTTGGTTCTGGTTGTTTCTGGTTCTGGAAGTTTGAATCACTGAGCTACCATCATAAGCAGCACCTTCTTGCACAGTTTCTTGCACGCTGCGCTGGTCTTGCTCACCTGCAAATGCCACATTGGGAACAATCATCAAACCAGCAGCTACCAAACCGAAAGCAATAGACTTGTTAAACATATTCTGAGACCTCGTGTTGTGTTGTATGTGGTTCAAAGTTGTCTGTTGTAGAAGTTAACATGACGTTGCTTAGTAAAGGAAGATATTAACTACTCCTTTTATTTGAGCAACGCCAGATGTCTTAATTAAGGATTAGCAACGACCACGACGAGCAGATTGAGATTGTCTGTTGGTGGAGTTGCTATCTTGGTCAACCACAGAGCCGTATTCTGCAACACCAGCTTGTCTTGTAGATTGAACAGAATCTTGGGCTTGGCTGGTACCACCACC
>NZ_JH992901.1:3625216-3625810 GCF_000315565.1 Mastigocladopsis repens PCC 10914
CGACCACCTTGGTGGTTAGTTTGGTTCTGGTTGTTTCTGGTTCTGGAAGTTTGAATCACTGAGCTACCATCATAAGCAGCACCTTCTTGCACAGTTTCTTGCACGCTGCGCTGGTCTTGCTCACCTGCAAATGCCACATTGGGAACAATCATCAAACCAGCAGCTACCAAACCGAAAGCAATAGACTTGTTAAACATATTGTTAGACCTTGTGTTGTGTTGTATGTGGTTCAAAGTTGTCTATTGAGAGTCACATGGCGTTGCCTAGTTAAGGCACAGATAAGCTAAACACCTTTTATTTAAGCAACGCCAGATGGCTTAATTTCAAGGATTAGCAACGACCACGACGAGCAGATTGAGATTGTCTGTTGGTGGAGTTGCTGTCTTGGTCAACCACAGAGCCGTATTCTGCAGCACCAGCTTGTCTTGTAGATTGAACAGAATCTTGGGCTTGGCTGGTACCACCACCGCAGTAACCGCCGCCGTAAGGAGTTCTACGACCACCTTGGTGGTTAGTTTGGTTCTGGTTGTTTCTGGTTCTGGAAGTTTGAATCACTGAGCTACCATCATAAGCAGCACCTTCTTGCACAGTTTC
>NZ_JH992901.1:3625910-3865822 GCF_000315565.1 Mastigocladopsis repens PCC 10914
GTACCACCACCGCAGTAACCGCCGTAACGAATTTTCCGACCACCTTGGTTGTGATTTTGGTTCTGGTTGTTTCTGGTTCTGGAAGTTTGAATCACTGAGCTACCATCATAAGCAGCACCTTCTTGCACAGTTTCTTGCACGCTGCGCTGGTCTTGCTCACCTGCAAATGCCACATTGGGAACAATCATCAAACCAGCAGCTACCAAACCGAAAGCAATAGACTTGTTAAACATCTTGAATGTGACCTTGTTGGTTGTGTGTGTGTGTTGTTTTTTTGAGAGTGAACACCTTTGGTTCCGTACCTAGGTATTTAGATGTATCTCAACCTCACTGGGTTCCTTCGGGTGTTTCTCTGTTTGTTTTCTTACTGAGAGCTACATCATCGAATCACATCATTTCGGATTTCTCTAAGAGATTTTTGAAAAATTCGTGATTGCGCTTCTTCTGCCCTCTGGTTCACCTTTCCCCCCCCCTCCCAGAGATGACTAGAGATAGAGGTAAACCTTATACTTAATAGTTTTAACCAAAGATTTTGGGTGCGTCAAGAGTTCAGCTAAATTTTTTGGGTAAAATTTTTTGGGCACAAGTTTTTTTTGGTGCTAGGATCTACGGCTAAAGGTTAGATAAATACGCTATGGCTCTGAAACAGAAGGCAAAACCACGGATAGCTTTTCTACGTGAAAAGGCAGGGCTAACCCAGCTCGAACTTTCACGTCTGGTAGGCGTGACCGAAAGTACCATTCAGAACTGGGAAAGCGGAAGGACTGGAACAGAACACATTGAGAGAATCATCAGGTTTTGTAAAGCTCTGAATTGCCAAGTAGAAGATTTGCTCGAGTACGTAAGCGATTCACTTGAGGAACCTGCTGCAAAACCTAGCTCCCTGAGCGAGATACATCATCTGTTGGGGACTGACGAACCTTACTCAACTTCTAGTCCTAACTCTGAAGCTACTCAAAAGCGGAAAGTTAGTCATTAGTCTTGACTCAACAGTCAAAAAACTTCTTGTCTCCCCATCTCCCTATCTCCCAACCTCCCCCTAGCTTGCTCCCATAGAGTGTCCACACTCAGAAATTGATAACCCTGGTCTATGAGTTGAGGAATCAGAATTTGTGTTGTTGCGGCAATATCCTGTCCGCCGCAAGAACCGTCATGCAAGACAATCAGTGAGCCATTACATACCTGCTGGAGAACTCGCTGCACCACTGTGGCGACTCCTGGTCTTACCCAATCCTCCGGTACAACGCTCCACATAACGGGTCGGTAATTCCATTGACTCAATAATTTTAGTGTTGTAGGAGTAAACAAACCATTGGGGGGACGGACATCACGTACCTTTTCAGGTGTGAGATGACAAGCATTGTAGATAGCAGCTTGGGTTTTTTCTAAGCTGTGCTTAAGTTCCATCGGGGACAACATGGGAAAATTTTGATGGTCATAGCCATGCAACCCAATCCAGTGTCCGCGATCGCATACCTCTTTGGCTAGACCTGGTGAACGGTTGACGCAAGCACCTAACCAGAAGAAACTAGCTGTGATGTTGTAACTGTCTAAAACGTTCAACAGTTGTGGCGTGTATTGGGGATGGGGACCATCATCAAACGTCAATGCAATAGTTTTGGAATTTGCATCACCACACCAAAGGCAGTTAGGAAACGTTGGTTTGAGGATACGGTAGAAAATCGGAAATAGGGGAGCGAGTTGCATCTAGAACCTACTTGCTGTTTTTAGTCTTATGTACTTGTACTGGAACCAAAACTTAACCATCTGTTCCCGATTTTTGCAATTTTCCCATCAAACTTACTTGAGAAATATTTACCATCTACCAAAAGATGGAATAAACATACTGTAAATATTTCATGCTTCAGGTTCTTGCCATTGCTCTGCTACCTGTACCGCCACCTTGATAGCATTGTCAATGGCAACGTCTTTCTGTGCCAAAATCACCTCTTCACCAACTGTGCGTTGGGCAACTACACCACATACACAGGCAGATCTAAAACCATACACCCCTGCCATTTTTAACAAAGTCCCACATTCCATTTCGTAGTTCAGCACATTCAAAGAGCGATATTCTTCTGTCACACCCCGCAGTGAGCGCAACAAATTTCGATTTACAGACTGGGTTCGCTCTTGTCCCTCGTAGAAAGTATCAACTGACGCAGTAATGCCCAAATGATATTTCACCTTCAGTTCCCGTGCAGCCTTAGCCAAGGCTACCGTGACAAACGGATCTGCTGCTGCGGGATACTCAACAGGTGCAATGTCATTGGCTGCTCCTTGCCGACACAAGGCAGCACTGGTAATCACGATGCTACCAACAGATACGTGTTCTTGAATAGAACCGCAAGTGCCAACGCGAATGATCAGCCGAATACCAACTTGTATCAACTCGTTGACGACAATGCTTGTGGAGGGCGCTCCCATACCACTCGTTGCAGATAGGAGCGCCTTCCCGTTGGGCAGAATGCCCATATAACTGTTCAAACCCCGATTTTCGGACAAAAGACGCACAGAGTGCAAATAAGACTGAGCAATCAGCCGTGCCCGTTCAGGGTCGCCGGATAATAAGGCAATGGTTGGTGGTAGCTCCCCAAGGTCATCTCTTCCAAACCCGATATGATACAGCTTCCCATGAGTCATTTGAGATACTTATCGCACCAGTTCACCATTTCCCAAAGTACATGAGCTACCCCTTCACTAGAGCGATAGCCGTGGTCTTCTAAAGGTAAGACCACCCAGCGAACAGTTACTCCCAGTCCCTTCAGCGCTTCATACAGCCGTTCTGTTTGTAGTGGATAAGTGCCAGCATTACTATCTTTTTCCCCGTGAATCAATAAAAGTGGCGCTTTGACTTTAGCTGCATGAGTAAAAGGAGACATATGAATGTAAGTTTGTTGAGCCTCCCAAAAATTGCGCTGCTCTCCTTGAAAGCCAAAAGGAGTCAGGGTACGGTTATAAGCGCCACTCCTAGCAATGCCTATGCGGAATAAATCAGTATGTCCCAGTAAATTCACGGTAGTAAACGCACCGTAAGAGTGTCCTGATATACCTATACGATTAGGATCGGCAATGCCACGTCCTACCACATAGTCAACTGCTGCTTGAGCTCCAGCAATCAATTGCTCTACGTAAGTATCATTTGGCTCTCCATCACCTTCACCGATGATTGGCAACGTGGGACCAGAAAGAACCGCATAGCCTTGCGTCAACAGAAATAAAACAGAAGCACGGCTGGGACGGCTGAAAGTGTTTTCAGATTTAGTAATCTGTCCTGCAAATTCCCTATCTTTAAATTCCTCTGGATAAACCCAAAATAACATTGGCAGAGAACCATCGCGCTTGGCATCATAACCAGGAGGTAGATACAGTTTAGCCGACAGTTGCACGCCATCAGCCCGCTGATATTTCACCAACTCACCATGAACTCCAGCCAACTGAGGAGCAGGGTCTTGATAATGAGTCAGCGCGATGGGAATCTGGTTATCGCGACGGTTAAAAAGAAAATAATTGGGTGGCTCAGTTTGAGATTGGCGACGAGTCATCACAGTTTGTGCTTCATCATCCAGCACATAACAGATTTCCTCAAAGTAAGGGTCTTGGCACTGCCATAAGCGATGCGTCTCCCCTGTTTCCAAATCTAGGCTATCTAAAAACGGATAGACGCCATTGGGTGATGCTCCTCGCCCGTTGAGATAAATGACGTTGCCTTGGGGTGCAAAGCGCAAAACTCTGTACCTGTAAGGTCCTAAAGTCATCAGAGTTGACCCAGGGTCACTATATTTATCTTCATAACTACGGTCAAACAGCAGTTGCGGCGGTATTTCAGGCGCTTTGGGATGTATGCGCCAGATTCGCTCTTTGCGGGTATCGTACCATCGTTCCCAAACCAGGGCGACATCTTCCTTACCCCAAGCAAGATGATGGAAGCGATACTCTGATTGCCACAGTTGCTTTGGTGTATCACTAAAGGGGACATCCAATTCAAACAAAGCATCCCGTTTAGGAACGTCACGGGTCGGGTTACCCTCGTCTAAAGCTTCTATCCAAGACAATGTCGCTTTTGCATCGCTACGCCAGGAAACTCCCCTCCGTCCTGTCCGCACTTCGTCAAATTTGGTTGTGCGACGTACAAAAAGTGGCACATCGGCAACTTCATAAACTAATTTCCCAATATCATCAATAACCTGAATTTTTTTAGGAAAATATGAGACTGGAACTTGGTAAGAAAACGGTCGGTGTCGCGTGGTGAGGAGAATGAATTTGCCATCAGGAGAGGGTATGGCTTCATGAATGAGACTGCTAGAGACCAACAAAGTGCGTTCACCATCTAGCGTCACTTTCTCCAAGGTTGAGGTCAAGTAGTATTCAAATAGCGCCTCATCATAAGGATTTTGCAGTAGATTTGTGTAAGTCCGAGTAGGGCTTTTACCGTCCAAGTTTTCTTGAATCAAGGGTCCTGGAGGAACGGCTGGTTCAGAGGGAGGCTTACCGCGTGATGGTGGAATGAACTTGCAGATAAGTGTCTCATCCGACAGCCAACGGTACGGTTCTCCATAGGCAGCGTTAAGTACTGGCTCAGTTAAGCGCCGGGGAGTGAAATCTGCAACATCCATAACCCACAGTTCCAGTCCCGTTGGTTGAGTCAGGGTAAATGCCAGTTTTTGACTATCAGGTGACCACTTTAAGAAGCCAATCTGGGCATTGTCAGGAAGCGCTACCGTTTTGCTCATTTCAACCGAGGCTAGGGTACCCTCCGCGATCGCCGTTATTTTCATACTCCGGAAAGCGTTGTGGCGAGCAGGTGCGTTCGTTTTGGGATTGATGATTAATCCAGCCAGCGGAACTTCTGGTTGTGTCAGTAAGGCAATAGGAAGTAACAAGGGCTTTTCTAACTCCACCATCCATTGCGAATTTGGAGAGAGCAAAATTATTGGTGGCGGTGGAGCATTGAGAATTTGGTTAATCGGTTCTGGGGGGGATTGCCACAATTGTTCAATGATGGGGGGATTTATCGGGAAATTGTCCATTTTGACGGTAGAAGTGCTCGCATCTTCCAAAGTACCAACACCTGACTCACAACGCATCCTGAAATGGTCACTTTTTTAGGGTGTAGGGATATTTTGAATTTTCCTTACACCCTTCTCCCTTTATACCCCCACACCCTATTAAGTTGTCATTGCTACTTCAACATCTTCTTCGAGCTTGGCTTTAGCTTCTTGAAACTCCTGACCTAGTTGAATCAGTTGTTCTTGATTCATACACTTTTGGACAGCGCTAAAAATTTCGCTTTCTTCTTCTTTTACATGGTGCTGAACCGCTTTTTTCAAGTCACTCATTTTTGTTTTGAACTCAGAGTCATTTGGCTTTAGCACCTTAAGTTCTTCTAAAAGCGCTTTGGTTTCTTCGTGTTCTTCTTCAGCTTCTAGGATATATTTTTTAGTCTCTTCGTACTCCTGCATTGCTGGGTAGAAGACAAGCTCTTCAGCTCCGGTGTGTAAATTCAAGGCTTTATAGATTTGATTAAAGTAATTATACAACTGGGTATTTTTAGCATTTTCTGCTTCTGCTAACAGTTGCTCAATTTGGCGATGCTCTGCCTCGATTAATGCCAGGATATCTTTTGTTTTAGCTGTAGCCATATTGGTTTACTCCTTAGACTGTAGGTAAGATTTCGATACTCATTACTACAAAGTTAGAATCATCATGCCTCAACAATTTATAGCAAACTTATAACTTCAGTAATAAATTAAATACCTTTTTATAGCCATCAAGAATCCAGCAAGTTCTCTCCTCCCTTACCCATGTCGTATTCCTTAAGGTTTGTCAAGTTATCTCTTGTGAAAGATGAATAAAAATATTGCATCAGTTAAATTAATAATGTTGCTAACAGGAAGAGAAGAGAAAGGGGTTGAAAAATGAACATTATTGCATGGGTAGTTTTAGGGCTTTTAGCTGGTGCAATTGCTAAAGCTATCTATCCTGGTTATCAAGGCGGTGGGATTCTTGCAACTATCTTATTGGGAATTGTCGGTGCTTTCGTCGGCGGAACTTTAGGAGTGCTTTTGACTACTGGAAGATTAGCCTTGGCTGCTCCTACTTTTAGCCTCCCTGGTTTGGCTTTAGCTGTTATTGGCGCACTGATTGCTATCTTTATTTGGCATTCGTTTGCTCGCAGAACTGTTTAATTACAATTAGCACTTCATAGTTCGTAACTCGTAATTAAATGAATAATTACGAGTTCTAATGCGTAAATTTATAAACATCTGTTTTCCTCAGCATCTTATTATTTATTAGTATTTCAGATACTGTCCTCCTATACGGGTGAATTTAGGGGTGAAGTAAGTAAGAAAAATTCTATAGACAAGACAAGTTCTAAAAGAGCTAAAAAATAAATTCTAAGTAGGTCGATGTAAATAATTAAAGGTATGTAGTAAACGCTTACTACGAGCTAGTTTCCAATCTTTACTTTTCTTTACAGAGTTGGATTTTTTCTCGCCTACTTACTTAATTCCAAAAACACTTATTGTTTATTCGGTATTTTTCTACAATTTGTGATACTCCAAAAGCTAGATGCTGTTTCTGGTAGTTGAAGCAAACTAGAAAGTGAACAAACATAAAATCTACCATCTTCAAAAATCATGACAACTAATAAATCAACCAATTCCAACAACGCTGTGTCTACCTCTGAGCAGCGTGAGAGCAAACAGGAACTCAACCAAAAAACCTCTGTACAATTTGTAATCAGTGTTACAATCGGCGTTTTAACAATTATCCTTGTTGCTGCAAGTGCTTATTTCGGAATCATCCGGTTCTAAGACTACGGCTTGAGCATATGCAAAAAAATGTGGAGTAGCTATAGAAAATTGACTATGGCTGCTCCAATTTTAATAGTCAAATATTCTTAGTCTTAGTTCACAAAACCGTCATTCTTGAGTTCGGTTACGCTCACTCACCAATAACAACGAGCTTGCTAAATTAGTTTTTAGAAGTATAGTGAATGCAAATTGCAGGTTACTAGCGTGAATAATCTGTCAAATCTCAACTCAGAATCTTTTGGTAGCAAGGCTTCAGGCAACAACTTACTATGGCAGTACGTTCAATCTATGAGTCCTGAAACAGTTGCCGAACTTTATAAACCGTCTTCTCCTGACGTGCTTCAGGCAATGGAGCGTACTATTGTAACGATGTTGGGAAGCTTACCATCAGAAGATTTCAACGTATTGATTACTACCAGCCGCGATAATCTTGGAAGGCTACTGGCTTCTGCCATGCTGAATGGTTACTTTTTGCATAACGCCGAACAGCGGATGGTGTTTGAAAAGTCTTTGCAAGCAGCAGATGCTCAATCAGAGGATTAAAAATCAAAGAATTTTACTGCGCTTAAAACTTATAGAATTGATAGGGGGGATTAAGTAATCGCCCCCTCAGTTCTAATTAACCCTTGTCAAGAGCTTTGCCTTAGCTCTTTTTCACCTCCTGAGCCATTTTCCGGTAGTAGTCCATTTGAGGATTAGGACGACGACGATAAGTGGTAGAGGTTTCAGGAGCTTTTGTTGGCTCAGCTTCAATTTTTTCTTGTGTTGTCTCTCGTTTTATTGTCTGTGCTGCATCAGATTCTAGGAAATATCCAGAATTATTGGAAAACCCAAAGAGCTTAGCGAAAAAACCAAAGATATTTCCGAGGAAATTCAAGATATTTCTGAAAACAACAGAGAAAAAAGCTTCAAGACGGATAAAAGAATTCTGAATAATTTGTGTTAAACGAGACATGGTAGCGCCTCCCGTAGCTGCACATCTTTATTGTGACTTATCAAACTAAAGATGTGCAGCTATTTTTGTCAGGGTAAGCAGCTTTTTAGTCTTCGTCAAGCGCTGGGAAAGCTTCCTCAAACCGCCACAACTCACTTTTATTTTTAATGAACCAAATACGGGTTTGGGGAGTTAATTTACTCCAAATTTCTTCAATGGGTACGTGGGGAGATGCATACCGATACTCTTGACCAAGTGCTTGCAAATTTTCCGCCACATCATCAGGAATGCCGAACTCTTCCCACTGAACTGCTCTGTGTATTCCTGATACTCCCTTAGCAGGGTCGCAAATCAATTGTGCAGCTCTAATTAAGTCGGCAAAGTGTACTGGCTTGAGGTTATTTATCTCTTGAATCTGGAGTGATTCGTTATCCTTTTGAGACATCGTTACTGGAGTGGTGAGGATAAGTTGTTTAATGGACTTACCGCCAGAGATATTCACCTCGATGCCTCTAGTTTAGCGCAGAATATTGGCTCAGTTACTGTTAACTGATAACTGATTTGGTTGGTTACTCATTTTCCACCAGAACTGTAACCGCAGCGACAGCAATCAACATATCATCATTTTTATCATTGAGCGCCGCAATTGCTTTACCCTGAACGATCATCCCCCCAGACTCAACAGTGAGAGTTTTGCGACCAAAAGGCAACACAGCCAAAACCTCCTCTTTTCTTACTTGTTCTGGGTAAGGGACTGCAACCTTGACCTCAACTATCATGTCATTTGGGTCACTCAAGCCAGCGACTTCCCAAACACCAGGCAAAGCATTGTGTGCGATCGCATTTCTCACAGCTCTTGCAGCTGCAACCGTTGGTTCCTGTCCATGCTGATCCACTCCCATCCCCATTTCAATAATTAGGCGTTTGCGTGCCACAGTGACCTCTCATTGTAAAGTTTTGTTCTTCAACTCAGCCTACAAGATTTTTGGATTTGTGTCTTGCAGGAAAATTCATGTAGACACGCAGTATGCTAAGTCTCTGCAATCCTGTGGACTTGAGTAAAATTTCTATGTATTACACGTAGCCTTGTTGGTGGCAGAAATAGGCGAGGACGTTTACAACTCAAACCAAATGAGAAACCAGCTAATAACTGCTGGAATTTTTAGCCGAAAGACTAACTTTATCTGTAGGCAATGTCTTAATTGCAACTCCCGGCATAAACCGTTTTTATTTCAATTGCTGATAAAGATTTATAATGAATTATCCTACCCAATCAGTCAAACCCGGATAGGCATTACGCAAATCATACCATGTCCCATGATTCTTTGTACCATATCCGAACCAAAACTGCCATAACCTCTATTTCCAACCGACCTATTCATCAAATACCATATCTTACCCATTCACCCAATAGTGCTGGTATAGTTAACAGGGTTCTGCCCATTTTGTTAGCAAAAGTTGACTCACTACCAGAAGGGTTGGAAGCTATCATCGCTACTAGCGACCTACAAGGGATTGACCCAAAAAATCACCGCCTTCTGGGTCATCGTGTTAGTGAAGAACTAGAAAACTTAGCAGAGTCGGGAAAAATTCCACCGCTACAAACAACAGGCGTAATCTTAGCAGGAGACCTTTACGCACAGATAGATAAGCGTGGTGGTGTGGGAGATGTGCGTGAAGTTTGGCAAGCTTTTAGTCGCCGTTTTCGGTGGGTTGCTGGGGTAGGAGGAAACCACGACAGTTTTGGAAGAACACCACAGGAAATCCAAGCATTTCAAAATGGGCAAGGTATACATTATTTAGATGGCGATCTCACTTGTGTTGATGGAATTCGCATCGCTGGAATTTCAGGAATTATTGGCAAGAAAACTAAGCCTTTCCGTCGTGCTGAAGAAGATTTTAGAAAACTTGTACGGGAACTACTCAACGAGTTACCAGACATTTTAATTCTGCATGAAGGACCCAACGATGTCCAAGCCAGATTGATGGGGAATGAGTCCATTCGTAGCGAACTCACTCAAGGGAGTAATTTGTTGGTTATCTGCGGTCATTCACATTGGAGAGTGCCAATGACAGCTATGCCCAAAGGAGTACAAGTGCTGAATGTTGATAGTCGTGTTGTTGTCATGCACAGATATTAATCACTTTATAATGCTTAATAAATATTTATTGATTTAGTCCCAGAAATTTAGAGTGAAAAGAGACTAAGCATACGTAGTGTAGACACCAAACAAAGCCCCACTTAAATTTAAAAGTTCAGATTTTTCTTCTCTTCGAGATTATCCATTTTTTGCCTTAATCATAATAAAGAAATATAAATAAAGTGTGAGAATTATCGGGAAATAGATATTTTAATCTTGATGTCAACAGGTAAAGTACGGAAATAAAACTGATAGGCATCCAAAAAGCTGGAAGCTAGCAGTCAGGAAGAGTTTGAATTCGCCATGCAGAAAGCACAGAATTTCTGAAAAACTCATAGGGTACTAAGATGGTTAAGGTAGCACTGTTGATTGGGGCGAGTGAATACGGAGAAGGTTTAAGCCCACTCCTTGGGGCTGCAAAAGATGTAGAGGCGATACAGCGAGTTTTGCAGAATCCAGAAATGGGTAACTTTGATGAAGTCAGACCACTGCTGAACGTAGATCCGCAAGTAATGCAAGAAGCCATTTAAACTTTGTTTCAAGGTCGGGCTAAAGAAGACTTAGTACTGTTCTTTTTCTCCGGTCACGGGATTAAGGATGAGAGCGGTAGGCTTTACCTAGCAACTCGTATGACTCGCAAAAACCAACAAGGAGAACTCGTCAAAGCAACAGCCGTTCCAGCCAGTTTCGTGCATGACATTATGAGTAACAGCCGCTCAAAACGTCAGGTTATCATTCTTGACTGTTGCTTTAGCGGGGCGTTTGCAGAGGGTTGGTTAGCCAAAGATGATGCTTCTATGAAGCAGTCGAGCGCGAGTATCCTCTGAATGATAGCACACGCCATGAGTTGCAACGCTATCAGGAAATTTTGGGACTCAGAGAAAAAGATATAGCACCAGTCGATAGAAGTGTAATCCGATTCTACCAAGGTTAATCGCTCAATTGAAACCGACTTGGGTAGAGCAACGGTATCCAAAAGTTTAAGTTTTTTCATCATCATCTAGTGCTTGATACTCCAAAATTCTTCCCTGCTGGATAATCCACAGCTTCCCATCAACTTTTGCCTCATCTAACCCACGAATTAACGTCTCTACTGCAAAGCCCAAATCTTCCGGTGTGGGTTGAGATGGCAGACGGATGATTACAATACCAGGATAATCACAGGGGTTAAACCGGATGCGATTCCCAAAACCCCTATCCAAAGTCACCAAACATCTTCCTTCGCTGCGGCAGATATCAATTAACTGCACATCTGCTGTTCCAGTCAGATTTTGTTCGCGCACTGTTGCGACATCATGTCCAACCAAACGTAACAGTGTAACAACACGAACACTGCCAAGGTTTTCATCAAGTTTGAGCCTCACTTTGATACTTCCTTCTGGGTTCCGAGGGGAATTTCGACATAATAATCCCTTGCCATTTCAGCACCATAGGCAATACAAGCAAGAATATCTTCTCGCTCTATACCCGGATACTCCTCAAGCAGATGCTCAATTGTCATCCCACTAGCTAGAAAGTCCAAAATCAGGGAAACCCAGATGCGATGTTCCCGAATACATGGCTTGCCAAAGCAGATATTGGCATCAATAGATATGCGAGATAGTAAACTTTCTTTACTCATATATATCAATTTCCACTCCTATACTGTGACTAATTCTTCCACTCTGCCATTTTTCCACTTACCCTTGCATCCACTTTGACGCATCTCTCACCTCCCAGCTCGTATTTCCTGTAAAATCAAGACCTGAGAGTGTGGATAAGGAGATACTAGGGTTGCCTACACTTGGTGTAAACATTGACCACATCGCCACCATTCGGCAAGCGCGGCGGACGGTGGAACCAGATCCCGTAGCGGCGGCGGTACTGGCAGAATTAGGAGGTGCAGATGGTATTACTGTGCATTTGCGGGAAGATAGGCGACATATTCAAGATCGAGATGTGCGCTTGTTGCGGCAAACGGTGCGATCGCACCTCAATTTAGAAATGGCGGCGACAGATGAAATGGTGGCGATCGCTCTCGACATCAAACCCGACTATGTGACTTTAGTCCCTGAAAAGCGCGAAGAAGTCACCACAGAGGGCGGGCTGGATATCGTCGGTCAAATTGGTAGAATGGGAGAGGTCGTTGATAAATTGCAAAGCTTTGGTATTCCAGTAAGTCTGTTTATCGATGCTGAAGAAGCACAAATTGAAGCTTCTGTCAAGGTTCAGGCAAAGTTTATTGAACTGCACACAGGGCGATATGCTGAGGCTAAAGATGAAACAAGTCGTGCTCAGGAATTAGCCTTGCTAGCGTCTGGGTGTGAGCAAGCAATACAAGCGGGGTTGCGAGTTAACGCCGGTCATGGACTCACCTACTGGAATGTCTACCCCGTGGCTTGTTTACCAGGCATGGAAGAACTCAACATTGGGCATACCATTGTGAGTCGGGCTGTATTAGTTGGTATGGAAAGAGCAGTCCGTGAAATGAAATTAGCGATGCGAGGTCAACTGTAGCAACTATCAACATCAGCACTATACAAGTTTGGGGTTTGACTGCGTAAATTTAGAAAGTGTTTGGTATCTTCAATACGAGGTTCGTTTTTCAACCAAGACTTCTATGAGCACAACAAAGTCGAACAATACTCCCCTTTGGATACAGGATAGAGATACAGTCATTGCACAGGGTGGCGATGCCCAATGGCGCTATCAAACCCCTCCGGATTATTCCCGCTCAAAAGAAAATCTCGCCAAAGAAAGTACACATAACCACGTTGAAGGTTCACTAGAAGCGATTGTCCAAAACTTGGTGAGAACCTTTGAAATGGAAGCATCGTTCAAAACCAACCCTCAGCAGTGGTTGTCAGTTGTGAACGAACAGTTTCGTATGAGTAGTAATGGTGGTCCAGTATATACCGCTGCAGATGTGGTAGAGGCAGGCACTTACAACTTATTTATCGGCGATACTGAAGACTATAAGGCTTCTGAGGAAACTTTTGAATCATCAGCCAATCTCTTCCATACAGCATTTCCGAAAGGATTTCTGTGGGAAGTGCTGGAGGTTTTCTCTGGTCCCCCAAACGTTACGTTCAAATGGCGGCATTGGGGAACTTTTAGCGGTTCATACAAAGAGTATGCTCCCACAGGAGAGACGGTGGAGGTCATCGGTATGAGTGTGGCGCGTGTGACTGATGATTTGAAAGTTCTTTCTATAGAACACTATTTCGACAACAGCCTCTTCCTCAAAAAGCTGACAGGTGCTGAAAAACAAACAACAGCCGAACAGCAGGAAGGTGGTTGTCCTTTCCACTCCTGAATTTAGGTGTTTTATTTTTAGTTAAAGCGACAAGGACACAGTGTTGTCACCGTGTCCTTTCATGAACCCTTAACAAAGGATGAAAATGCAAACTTACTATTACCTTTTGGCAAGTCAACGCTTTCTTCTCGAAGAAGAACCGATGGACGAAGTTTTGAGGGAACGCACTCGTCATTACCACGAACAAGAAAAAGAAATTGATTTTTGGGTAGTTAGGCAGCCAGCTTTTTTAGAAGCGCCCCAAATGGCAGAAGTTAAAGCGAAGTGCCCCCAACCAGCAGTGGCGATTATTTCCACTAATCCCCAATTTATTACCTGGTTGAAACTTCGATTGGAGTACGTGATCAGAGGCGAATTTCTGGCTCCTTCACCTGAAATTCCTGATGCATTGGCATCCTTGAGCGCCGTTTCTTGATGTATAGTCATTAGTCATTAGTCATGAGTTATTCGACTATGGACTATTGACTAATAACTAAATATAATTGGTTGAGAAAAAAATTGAATAAAATTTTATGTTTCCGACTATTGTCCAGAAATTTCATTTACCAAATGCTTTAGTTAGTGGTTTAGTGTTAGCCATTGTGGGGTTAACAAGTGGCATAAATTCTGCATTTGCTCAACAACAAGACCTTCCTATCTGTCAAGCTCCCAATGCTGGTGAGTATCTTTTATTGGTCGTTAGTCCCACTCAAAATAATCAGAAGCAGTTGCGTCAAGCTTTACCGTCTGATATTAAGACAACCACCTGTAGATATATCAAAGACACAGTGACGCGGATAGGTGGGTTTAGGAAGATAGACGATGCGAATAGTTGGGCGAGGTATATCAACAATATTGTTGGTTTGTCTGCTATTATCACGACTCGACCGTCAGAGGTAGCACAGGCACCGACTCAGACAGTGAGCTATAAACCCGAACGCTTGGGAGAGGGTTTCGCTGTATTGGTAGATTACTACAACCGCCCGGAAGTTGCCAATCAAGTGCGAGATGTGGTGCGAGGAGATGTGGGTTTTGTTTCCTACGGACAACGCCCTTATTTGCTAGCTATTTACACGACTAACCAACAACAAGCGTATAGCACATTGGAGAAGCTGAGCGAAGAAGGTTTTTTTGCCCTACTTGTCGATAGTCGTAAAGTGATGCTACTGCGCTCAAGTGTGCGTTTGCAGTAGCGGTTAGCTTTTTAGGAGTCGGCTTTTTTGGTTAACTATGGACTGACAACCAACATACCGGCTGATCTTGCCAACCATGAGACGGTGATACCCAACGCCGACCCAGCTATGACTTGAACCGGTGTGTGTCCCAGCAATTCTTTAAGGCGATCGCCATTAAATTCTGGGTGTTCGTGAAATAATTCATCAATCATTTGATTGAGGATACGAGCCTGCTTTCCAGCAGCTTGGCGAACTCCAGCGGCGTCATACATGACTATAATGGCAAAAACCATGGATAGCGCAAATTCAGGAGAAGCCCAACCAAGAGTTTGCCCCACTCCAGTTGATAGGGCTGTGACCAGTGCTGAATGGGCACTCGGCATACCGCCAGTTGCTACTAAAACACTTATATTCAGTTTCCGATTCTTGAGTAGCTCAATGATAAGCTTCAATGCTTGAGCCATCAAACAAGCTACTAGAGCAACCCACAACACTCGGTTGTCTAATATGTCGCCTATGTCCTGCATGCTATTTTGCTGATTATGGGAAGTTATGAATTATCAATGATGAATTATCAAAAGAAACATGAATTATGAATGATAAATTATGAATTGTAAAGTTGCTCAGCCTTTATCATTCATTATTCATTATTTAATGCTTGCGATTGGTGATAAAGTGGGCTAATTCCTTTAGGGGTAGAGCTTTTTCTCCAAAAGGTTCTAATTCTGCACAAGCATCCGAAATCAGGTGTTGAGCTTTTTGTTTTGATTCTTGGAGTCCCCAAAGGCTGGGATAAGTGACTTTTTGAGCCTTTTGGTCTTTACCAGCAGTTTTGCCCAATTGCTCACCCGTTGCAGTAATATCTAGAATGTCATCGATAATTTGGAAGGCAAGCCCAATATTTTGGGAATAGCGAGACAGTCTTTGGACATCTTCAGATGATGCTCCTGCTAAAATACCGCCACAAACAACGCAAGCTTCTAACAGAGCAGCTGTTTTGTGGTTATGAATGAAATTCAACGTTTCTAGGGAGATATCTGTTTTTCCTTCCGACTCTAAATCTAGCACTTGACCGCCGACCAAGCCAGTAGCTCCTGTGGCACGACCCAAACGAGCAATCACCTGCAAGACTCGCTCTAATGGTACATTCTGGGTGTGAGTGACAACATACTCAAAAGCATAAGCCAACAAGCCATCCCCTGCCAAAATGGCGATATCTTCACCATAAACTTTGTGATTGGTCAGCTTACCGCGACGGTAATCGTCATTATCCATTGCCGGTAAGTCGTCGTGAATTAACGACATTGTGTGGAGCATTTCCAAAGCACAAGCAGTCGCAAGTGCTATTTCGATTGTACCGCCCATCATCTCACAGCTAGCAAGGCAAAGAATCGGGCGCAAACGCTTACCTCCAGCTAAGAGCGAGTAGCGCATTGCTTCGTAAATTTTTTCTGGATAACGTATGGGAATCGCTTTATCCAAAGCATCTTCACAAAGCTTTTGTCGCTCTTTGAGATAAGCTCGTAGGTCAAATTGAGATGATTCTGGAGTTTTTTGAAGGTTATCTGCTGCTACCATCCTTGAATTCCTTAGTCTCCTGTTATCTACGTAACAATTTTACGAGAAAGAGTCATTAGTCATGAGTCATTTATGATGTTTTTACTTAAGGACAAATGACTCTTCCTAACTTTTGGAGCGTTGGCTGTAGCTATTCACCGTATTTTGCAGTAACATTGCTACCGTCATTGGACCAACACCACCAGGGACTGGTGTGAGAAATTCAGCAACACCAGCAGTTGACTCAAAGTGAACATCGCCAACCATGCGACTGTTGCCATTTGAGTCTGTAACACGATTTATCCCCACATCTATCACAACAGCGCCCGGTTTCACCATCTCGCCAGTAATGAGTTCTGGACGACCGACTGCTGCAATGAGAATATCCGCATTTTTGGTGATGGATGGCAAACTAAGCGATCGCGAATGAGCTACAGTCACCGTAGCATCTGCTTCCAATAGCATCAAAGCCAGTGGTTTGCCCACCAAAATACTGCGTCCTACGACCACCGCCTGTTTTCCCTGCACCTGAATTGCATATTCCTGCAACAGTCGCATGATCCCTGCGGGAGTACAACTGCGTAAACCCTCCTCTCCCCGTACCAGTCGCCCTAAGTTAACTGGGTGCAGTCCATCGGCGTCTTTATCTGGCGCTATTTGATGCAAAAGCGCCACAGCATCCAGATGGTTAGGTAGGGGTAATTGCACAAGAATACCATCCACCCTTTGATCATCGTTGAGTGCAGCAATCACTTCTTCGAGTTCTGCTTGGGTGGTTTGTGTGGGAAAATGCTTGCCAAAAGAGGTAATCCCCACTTTCTGACAAGCTCTTTCTTTACCGCGTACGTAAGCCGCTGATGCTGCGTTGTCTCCCACCATCAGCACTGCTAAACCAGGCGGGCGTTTTATTTGGGGTTGTAATTCTTTAATGGCAGCAGAAAGTTCTTGCTGAATTTTTTCAGCTAAGGCTTTACCATCAAGAAGTTTGGCTGTTTTTGTTTCCATGAGAGTTCAACAGAAGTACACTACGCCTAGGCGTTGCTGTCTAATGCTGTAGCGTAAACACTAAGAGCACATTCTTTATCTTCTCAGATTGGTTGTCTAAGAAGACTTGAGAACCCAGAATTACTGAATCTTGTCAAGAAAGCCAAGAATTTTACTTGAATTTTATTTATTAAAGGAAAATAATGAGATAAATCCACAAACTAAAGCTCGGTTTGTATAGTCCCAAGCTTTAGGGTTACGGCTACGCTTAAGCGAGAAGTATTGCCTTGCCGTGGTCGTACACTGCTAAATTCTAGCCTGAGGCGGAGCGGAGGCGTGGCTTTGCTCCTAAGTTCTTTGTTGAGTGTTTTTGATACTCAAAGACAAAGTATTGATCATCACTGGCTCAATTAAAATTGTCACAACCTAAGCACTGATGCCAAAATTTGCGAGTGGAGGTATTTCTTATGCAACAAGTGAAAAATTTGAAACTCGCGTTTTTAGACAACTACGGCGCTGCTGTACCCATACGCCTGGGATTGACCCTTTGCCTTCTATTAGGATTGCTAAGTTGTGGTAAGGTGGGACAGTTTGGCATGAATGCCATAGGGGGCAACATCACCCTGATCCAGGATTTGAAATCACAACAAGACGGCAATACTACAGTCTATATACAAGGTAAGGTAGAAAAGCGAGTTCCGCTTTTGAAGCGATACGCATATCAAATTAATGATTCTACAGGGAAAATCTGGGTTGTTACCAATCAATCAAGTCTGCGTGAGGGAGAGCAAGTGGTGATTAAAGGTAAAGTTCGCTACCAAAGTATTCCTTTAGCTGGTAAAGAATATGGGGAATTTTATCTAGAGGAGAAGTGATAATTGGAACGTTACCCTGGCGAGTGATAGAACTTGGATCAAAGAAGCTACCGGGATGAAGAAGAGAACTCTTACAGTGTCGGCAGCAGAAAGCCCCTTCATCGAACCTGGACAAAATTGCCCAACCTTTGCGGCGAATGAAGGGTTGATTCGATTAGCCATAGATGGTTTTTGTATAAAATACCGCCAAGCCCCGACAAATGTTATTGTTGTTGATTATTGATACATAATAATCAGTGGTAAATATGGCTACCCATGTGGCGATCGCCATTCTCTATCAAAAAGACAAATTTCTCATGCAGTTGCGGGATAACAAGCCCAATATTGTCTACCCAGGTTGCTGGGGGCTTTTTGGCGGACACATCGAACCTGGTGAAACCTCAGAGGTTGCGGTACAACGGGAAATTTTAGAAGAAATCGACTACATACCACCAACATTCTCTAAGTTTGGCTGTTATCGCGATGAAAGAGCGGTTCGTCACGTCTTCCATGCACCACTTACAGTGGAATTAAATCAACTGGTTCTTAACGAAGGTTGGGACATGGGCTTAGTGACACCAGAAGACATTCGCCAGGGTAGCTGTTATTCATCTATGTCAGGAGATATGCGACCCTTTGGATCTGTGCCTCAGCGGATTTTGTTAGATTTTATAGATAAAGGAATGGGGAATCGGTAAGACACAATAATACTAAATATCAATTCCCTATTCCCAATTACTAATTCCTTATTCCCCAATGATGCAATCAGCAAACAAACTACCACGATGGTTAAGTTTGAGCCTAGCATTTCCCCTTGCGGTACTCAACGGTTGGGTATTGCTTCAGGTTTTGCAATATTTTCAACCCTTGGTCAACATCTTTGTCGCCGCCAGTTTGCTGGCTTTTGTTCTCGACTATCCAATTCGGTTTTTTCAACAACGAGGGGTTAAACGCAACTTAGCTATTGGAAGTGTTTTGTTGTTAGCTGTAGTGATTGTAGTGGCTTTGGCTCTCACCTTGGTTCCCCTGATTCTGCAACAGCTTAACGAACTGGCTAATTTTTTGCCAAGTTGGATTGATTCTGGAACGCAACAACTTCAAGCTTTCCAAATCTGGGCTGAGACCCAACAGCTTCCCGTGAATTTAAGTGGCTTATTGACTCAACTGTTAGACAGATTATCCAATCAACTTCAGTCTTTAACCGGTCAAATCCTTAGTTTTGCGGTGGATACCATTGGTAGTGTGGTCAACGTACTGCTGACGGTCGTACTGACTATCTACTTAGTATTGAACGGAGAACGTCTTTGGGATGGAATTTTTCTGTGGTTCTCGCCTCATATTGGTTTACAAGTACGGCAATTGCTGCGCGAAGATTTTCAAAATTATTTTATTGGTCAAGCAACATTGGGTGCTTTGCTAGCGGTTGCTCTGATACTTGTATTTTTAGCCCTGCGAGTTCCCTTGGCTTTACTTTTTGGCATCGGAATTGGATTTTTCTCTCTTTTCCCTTTTGGGACGGGTATAGGTATCGCTATCGTCAGTCTGTTAGTAGGATTGCAGAATTTTTGGTTAGGGGTTGAAGTCCTCGCTGTTGCGGTAATGATTGACCAAGTGAATACTAATTTTGTTGCTCCTCGCCTTTTGGGTAATTTGACTGGCTTAAATCCTGTTTGGGTAGTCATTTCCTTACTGTTGGGCACCAAATTGGGAGGACTGCTGGGTTTGTTGGTTGCTATACCCTTAGCCAGTTTTATCAAAGATGTGGCAGATAGCTGGCGTGTAGGGGGATTTAAGAAAGAAGAGGTTATCGAGTCCAAACCAACAATGGTGGTGAGTGATACAGCAGGAACATACAGTTAAAATTAAGCACAGAAGATGACCGGACGGCCAGCTTGAGCTAGTGCCTCAAGTGGTTCAAGGCGGTCGTGGGGTATTGGCCCCTTTCGTGGAGTGCCAGTATCGGAAATAAACCAGCAGGCAAGGAAGCAAGGTCTGCCGACAATGCGATACCAAGTTTGATGTCCTTGAAAGGGAATGAAGCCCTCATGGACTGGCAGAGTCTGTGACATCAATTTAGTCCTGTTAATGAAAAATCAGGGAAAATCACACAGAGTCCTAACGTAAATTAAGGCGTTTTATGCCTTTCAACCTGTCTAACTCAACTCAATCTATAAAATGGCAGGAAAACACAAAATTAAGAGAACTGCTAAATTGATTGACCAAAAAAATAGTAAGATCTGCAATAAACTCTTAAGAACTCTTTGGCTAAATGTATTGAATTGAGTATTTGTATTTACAACCTGTTGACCCTGCCATAATTGCCAAAGCCGATAAACCGTGTAGATAGTTCCAATAATTACTACCAAGCTGGGAAACAAAGTGCTACTTAAAACTTGCTCAGTTATTATCTGAACGAGTAAAACCAATAAATAGAAGCCCAAAATTTTTCGAGGTTCGGGATGACGCAGCCAAACAAAGAAAGCAATGCCAGGGAATAGTAGTCCAACTACAATAGCCACCCAGATCCAAAGTCGTATAAAGTTGGTTGCCCAGGCGCCGTAATCTATAACTGTTTTGACTGGCAATACATGATTCTTGATGAGCCAGCCAATCAGCAAAATGAGTAGGGTGGCAAGGGTTACAAATGAAAACGTTGTTTTCCAGGTCAATGACGTATTGATTGATGACTTCATAATCATTTACAAATAATTTATGATTGTGATTATAGACATCCCTTCATTTTTTTGTCCTGCTACTACCAGCACTTTCGGTAGCTTTAGTCTACTCTCAAAAAGATCCCTAAACTCCAGTTATTAACCAACTTTCCTATCCGGATTTCTAGGCGAAGTCGTCGAAGAGTTAACAAACCTTGAACAAAATGATAGTATCCCTGGCATCACGCTATCATCGGATATTGGCAGGTTGCAATGTGTATAGCTAGACATCCATGACTGCTTCTTACTCTGCATCCCAAACACCGGAACCCAGTAACCCAACTGCACCTCACGCTGACCACCGACTGGTGGATCGCAGTAAGCTGACTCAAATGTTTCAGCACTATGTCGAGACGAAGGAGAAGTATCCTCATGCGATGCTACTGTATCGAGTGGGAGATTTCTTTGAATGTTACTTTGAAGATGCTGTGACTTTGGCGCAGGAATTAGAACTCTCCCTCACCAGCAAGCTAGTAGGAGAAGTAGGACGGGTAGCGATGAGTGGTGTACCACATCATGCCTGGGAACGCCACGCAACGCAGCTGGTAGAAAAAGGATATGCTGTTGTCATTTGCGACCAAGTGGAAGATGCTGCGGAAGCTGCTGGGAGGTTGGTGCGGCGGGAAATCACGCGCATCCTGACTCCTGGGACTTTGCTAGAGGAGGGAATGCTCAAGTCTAGTCGCAATAATTACCTGGCGGCTGCGGTCATTGCTGGGGAGCATTGGGGTTTGGCGTATGCAGATATTTCCACGGGTGAATTCCTTACCACGCAAGGTAGCAATTTAGAGCATTTGACACAGGAACTGATGCGCTTGCAGCCTGCGGAGGTGCTCATTCCTACCAACGCACCCGACTTGGGCAGTTTACTGCGTCCGGGAGAAAAATCGGAACATCTTCCGCAATGTTTGCCACCATCTTTTTGTTATTCCTTGCGATCGCAAATTCCCTTCTCTCAAGGAGAAGCGAGGGCAAGATTGTTGCAAAAGTTTAAAGTGCGTTCCCTAGAAGGTTTAGGCTGTGATCATCTTCCTCTCGCCGTCCGCGCCGCAGGTGGTTTGCTGGAATATTTAGAAGATACGCAAAAAGAAAACGCTATCCCCCTACAGCCGCTACGCACCTATACCCTCACTGACTTTTTAATTGTTGACCATCAAACTCGCCGCAACCTGGAAATTACGCAAACGGTTCGTGATGGGACTTTTCACGGTTCCCTACTTTGGGCATTAGATAGAACTAGTACGGCAATGGGTAGCCGTGCTTTGCGACGATGGTTATTGCAACCGCTACTTGATATTAAAGGTATTCGCTCCCGACAAGACACTATTCAAGAATTGGTAGAAAATACGAGTCTGCGTCAAGAACTGCGGCAGTTGTTACGTCAAATTTATGATTTGGATCGGCTTACGGGACGCGCTGGTTCTGGTACTGCTCATGCAAGGGATTTACTTGCTTTAGCAGACTCACTTTCTCGGTTGCCGGAATTATCTCGCCTGGTGGCTGGTGCTCGTTCACCCTTCCTGAAAGCATTGCAGAAAGCACCTCCTGTGTTGGAGGAGTTGGCACAGCAAATTCGCGATCATCTCGTGGAGTCGCCGCCTATACATATCAAGGAAGGCGGGTTGATACGTCCTGGGGTTCATGTTCAGTTGGACGAGAGACGTGTCACTGTCGAAGATGACCAGAAATGGATTGCTAATTTGGAAGTTGATGAGCGAGCAAGGACGGGAATTCCAAATTTGAAGGTCGGATTTAACAAAACCTTTGGTTATTATATCAGTATTTCCCGTGCAAAAGCCGACCAAGTGCCGTCGAATTATATACGCAAGCAAACGCTGGTCAATGAAGAACGCTACATCACGCCGGAGTTGAAGGAACGGGAAGCGCGGATTCTCACGGCACGAGATGATTTGAATCAGTTGGAATATGAGATTTTTGTGGCGTTGCGGGAAGAAGTGGGCGCACAAGCAGAGGTCATTCGCAATATTTCCCGTGCGGTAGCAGCCGCGGATGTGTTGTGTGGTTTGGCAGAGTTAGCTGTTTATCAGGGTTACTGTTGTCCAGAAATGGTGGAAGGACGAGAAATTACGATTGTGGATGGACGTCATCCTGTGGTGGAACAGTCTTTGCCGGCGGGTTTCTTTGTACCCAATTCTACACACTTGGGAAGGGAAGAGGACAAGGGGGACACAAACAACTCCCCCCCATCTTCCCATCCTGACCTCATCATCCTCACTGGTCCAAACGCAAGTGGAAAGAGTTGTTATCTGCGTCAGGTGGGGTTAATTCAGCTGATGGCGCAAATTGGTAGTTTTGTCCCTGCGCGGTCTGCTAGGTTGGGGGTGTGCGATCGCATTTTCACTCGTGTGGGTGCAGTGGATGACTTGGCGACGGGTCAATCTACTTTTATGGTGGAGATGAATGAGACGGCAAATATTCTCAACCATGCAACGTCGCGATCGCTGGTATTGTTGGATGAAATTGGCAGAGGGACAGCAACATTTGATGGTCTTTCTATTGCTTGGGCGGTGGCGGAGTACCTTGCAACGGAGATTCGGGCGCGGACGATTTTTGCCACCCACTACCACGAGTTAAATGAATTGGCGTCGCTGTTGCCAAATATTGCCAATTACCAAGTGACGGTGAAGGAGTTACCCGACCAAATTATCTTTTTGCACCAAGTCCAACCAGGAGGCGCTGATAAATCCTACGGAATTGAAGCCGGAAGGTTAGCTGGTTTACCCAAGGTTGTGATTCAAAGGGCAAAACAGGTGATGGGGCAAATTGAAAAGCACAGCAAGATTGCAGTTGGTTTGCGTGAAGGACTTCAAGAGGAAGATAAATAACAAAAAATTTTTTCAGCTCGCTCCCCTTGCAAGAATAAAGAAAAAAGGGTAAAGGGCAAAAGAACAAAAGTATAAAGGGCTACTGAGTCCTCCCGAACGCGCAGACAACACGAAAACCAACATTGTTGCGGATGTTGCCGCGCTCCGCCCTAACGTAGAAGTCGCGAGACGCGGAACGGCAGCTTCCAGGATTGAAGCCCCAGGAACCGCCCTGCAGAACGCGATAATCATTATCAGTAGCATCTAGCCACGCGCTTCCGTCTGTGGGCGCTCCTTCATAGTCACTATGGGAATGGTCAGCACACCATTCCCACACATTCCCGTGCATATCGTATAGCCCAAAGGCATTCGCTACACCAAAGCTACCTACAGGAGTTGTCTCCTTGCGGTAAACCCCTTTGACACCAGCACCGTAAGTGTAATCAGCGTTATAGTTTGCCAACTCAGATGTAATTGTCTCACCAAAGTGAAATGGAGTCGTCGTACCCGCACGACAAGCATATTCCCATTCGGCTTCACTTGGTAAACGGTAGGGTTTACCAGTGTATTGTGACAGGCGACCGCAAAACTCCATACCATCATACCACGAAACTCGTTCAACAGGGCGATTTTCTCCTTTAAATCTAGATGGATTAGCGTCGAGTTCGTGGTTAACTTGTGGAAGAGAGGCGACTGCTTGCCACTGTGCCTGCGTAACTGGATATTTGCCTAGGAAGAAAGATTGAATCGTTACTGTATGCTGAGGGCTTTCCGATTCATTGCGCCTAGGTTCATCTTCTGGCGACCCCATCACAAAGCTTCCAGAAGGAATGGCTACCATCTCTAACTGCACTCCATTCCCTAAATCTTCGATAAACTCCTGAGCTTGCTGACGATGACGATGAATAGTTAAATGACGACGAGCAGCCCATCGCTTGAGAACATTTTGCAGATTTCTTTTGTCAACTTTTTCCCCAAGCACTTGTGATAAAACTTCCCATAGCTTGAGAGCAACATTCCTCAGATGACGCGCAGAGTATTTTGTTGATTCTGAAATTTTCTCATAGGTTTGATTGGCTAATGTTCCCTGTAGAATTAACTGTTCAAATTTATTGAGATGTTGTCCTGTTTTCGTAAAAATCATCTCATCTACGATTTCGGGAAAACTACTTGTATTGATTTGAGCAGATTCATTAACCTCTATCAGTGCGACTTCAAATTCAAAAGGTTGCAGATTGATACTTAGAGAAGTTTCTGCTCCATCAGAGATAGTGATGGTTGCGACTTCAAATTCAAAAGTCTGTACTGGCGGTAACCCTTCAAGCCCAGCAACTGTTTGCCTAGAAGATGACATCGCCCTTAAGCGCAAACCTTCTGGTAGCAATCTATCCGGGATTGTGAGTTCCTCATCACCTATCCGATAGGAACGATTCAGCTCTGCCTGACTGACTGTCTCTGGCGTTCTTAAGATTCGCTGCATCAACCTTGCGTACTCCAGCAAGGCTGGTTCCTGCTGTAACTGAGCTGATAGTTCTTCGGTAATTCGTGCCAATCGCGCCAATTCTGCCCGAATTCCTGACTCGGTAAGGTTTTCGGAACCCGTTCCTCTACTAGTTTCTAAGAGCCGCTTGGCAATCTCTCGTGCTGCTTCTTTGCACTGTTCACCCCCCAAATATACCATTGCCGCCCATCGTTGCGCTTCTATTTCTTGTTGCCGTCTTCCCGGATTGAGCCGACTTAGGTAGCTAACATAGCTGATTAAAACTTGCGCGACTTTCTGCATTCGCTGTTCGCCACAGCGTGGATGTTTCTCCATTTCCTCCAGCAGATATGCTCGCACATGGGTATCCATTGCGTAAAGTTCGTATCCCACTTGACTGCATAAGTCAGATAGCAACAAGTCAACCTCCGCCACCCAAGGAACTTGCTCACTCCGCAAGAACTCATTGCGTAAGTAGTTCACTAATTCTGGAGTTAGGACCAAAGGTAATGCAGCATGATACAAAAGCAGCCGATAAGACTCATCAAAACGCCCAACAAACCGCTCTACTGCTTGCTTTGCCTGTTCTCGCCATTGTTCTGGATCAGCTACAGTTGTCATGAAAAAGGTGAATGTAAGTGTTGTAGGGGTTGCCCGCGCACAATATCAATAGCATTACTTAAGCCATTATTATCCATCTGGTACATTGGCACCAAATTGGCAATAATTTCTGCCGAACTGCCAATCCAACGTTCTTCCGGCATCGGGTTTAACCAAGCAATCAAAGAAGTGTACCGCTTCAATTGAAATAAAAAACTCGTAGTCGCCCGAATTCGCTCTAACTTCCGATACCCTCGTGCTGCCCCACCATCGCTGACAATCAATATGCTAGTTTGATTATCGCAGGTTTCTAATACTGTGTGTAAGGCAATTGGTTCTGTCAGGTAAAGGTCTTTGTAAACACTCGCAGCAGGCACGTTATGGAAATAGAATACACTTACTTTTTCCGGTTGCAGACAACTTTCATAGAGTGCTGTTTCCACTAAATCGCGGGTAAAACGATGAAACGGCGTCATCGAGCCATTTTGGTCAAGCAGCAGCAACAGATGGGCATTGTTTTGTTCTCGTCTGCGGTAGACTGGAGTTAAGTAGAATCCCTGGCGAGTTGGTTGCTCAATGGTCGCATCCACATCTAGCACATCTAATGGACCATCAGCAACAGGTCGGCGTAGATATCGCCAACTATAAACCATGGAACGACGGGAAATGGGATAGTACGTCTGTAATGTAGATGTATCCTCGTTTTCCACTGGTGTAAAAGGTGCCCGAATCGGGAGCGATGCCAGTTCTGGTTTAGACTTGATCTCAGTTACAGTCTCTTGGGGAGGCGGTGACGATGGTTTCTGCAGTTCCTCCACCCGTTCTTGATCAGGCTCAAGCTTTGGTTCTGTTGGAGGAGGTTTTTTGGACTGTTTGGGAGTCGAACTCATCAGCAAAGACTCCCAAATGGGGTCAAACTGGCTTTGTTCGGATGGGGAGTGACACCATAAAATCTTTAATGTCTCTGCCAGTGCTTCTTCATTTTCCCCAAATCCCCCCTCAACGGCTTGCCGTGCTGCCAAAAGTTCTCCCACGCCAAGCTGAAAGCCACTTTGGCGCAAACGAATGAACGCACGAGTCATCAAATCTTCTGAGTTAAAGGAACTCATGAGGCTTTGGCATACTTCTTCCAGTCCTGTTGCAGCTTAAATAATAACTCTCGGTAAGGAAGCAACTTGTCTTTTTTCAGTTGCGCCGCTTTGTAAGGTTCTGCCTCAAATGTATGGAGTGCCTTAAGCCAATCCAGAAATTCGCTGGTTCCTGGTTTCTTGAAAAGTCCGCCTTCATTCCACACAGCTAGAAAGCGGTCAATTGCTGTGTTTACTAAATTAGAAGGCGGTGATTCTTCCTCACGAATCTGGTAATGCTTCTCGACGATATCCTGCAACCGTTTCGCATCGTTTGGGAAGTCTACATAATAATACAGGCAACGACGTAAAAATGGCGCAGGTAAGTTACCTTTTTCTTTATTACTGGTAATGATGACAATTGGTTTGTGTGTAGCTGTAATTGTTTCTCCAGTCTCCTTAATTTTGAATTCCCACGGTTCATCTAAAACTGTTAACAAATCATTCGGGAAATCCAAATCTGCTTTGTCAATTTCATCAATCAGCACAACTGCTGGGTGATTCTTTAGCTGAAATGCCTTTCCTAAAGCTCCAAATTTACGATAGTGTTTAGGGTTAGCAGGATTGCGATTTACACTTTCCTTATCTTCCTCCTCGTCGGTTTCTGCTTCATCTACTGGCTGTATTTGCTCTACTTTCTGCGTTTGCACATCATGCAGTCGCAGAATCGCATCATATTCATAGAGTCCGTCTTGAGCTTTTGTAGTGGAACGGATATCCCAACGATAAAGAGGAAGTCCTAATTCATAGGCAACAGCCGAAGCAAGGCGAGTCTTACCACACCCGGCATCTCCTTCTAATAATAATGGTCGTCTGAGATAGATTGCTAAATTGACGGCTTTTTTTAATTCGGGAGAAACGACATATGGCTCTGGGTGCGTTGGTGAGTCTTTAGGTGGGTTTTCAGGACGGCGCGCGGGATTTCCTGTAAATTCTAATCGTTGATTTGCTAACATACCTTAAATTTTTGCTCCAAAATGAAACAGATAGTGTCTGGTTTCCCTCCACTTTCTCTATAAATTTGCTCTGCTAATTGTAAACTTTCTGCATTAGATAATTTTTGAGAAATAATTAACCATTTTTTTATGTCTTCAACACTCCACTTTGGCAGAGGAAGTTCAATAATCTTGCGATGGTCAAATTTATTCTTTTTACAAAAAAAAACTGGATAAGAAGAACGTTTTGTAAAAACTGGACTTTTGGCAATGAGAGCAACAAGAAATCTAATCTTGCTATACTCTCGAAAAATAGGGTCAATTTCGCATATTAAAACTTCCCAGAATTCTTTCATAAACCAATCTAAAAAGGTTTTTTGCTCAATGATACTATCCCAGTTTTCAATTCTAATGAACACAATGCTACCACCTCGAAGCGATGAGCAAAGTGTTTTTATGCTATTGCGTAGAAGAAGTTCTGAATTATCACTTAAATGACTAGCTAACCTTTTAGAGAACTCACCCTCATTGAATTCAGAAATAGGTGAACCTAAATCTATTGCATAGGGTCGGAAATCTCCAATAATATCGTCTCCTACTTTGCGATCGCTGACAATCAAATCTACAACTTCATTAATACAATAGTTTCCCTTATGTTGTGTACTTTTTTGTAAAAATAAAAGAATTGCTCCACTATCATCACCAAATTTAGTATTGAGTGATTGAGCAATTTTCTTGGCTTCGGAGAAATCAATTTTTTGAAAACTTTCTTCTAACTTTAAATGACGTACATTAGAATTTTCATCTTTTGCATCTAGTTCTAAAAGCTGTTTTTCTAGTTTTTCTATCTCTACCAGAACATTGTCAGCTTGATTATTCAGCTTCAATCCATCAACACCACTGAGCGTTCCAGCTAATTGAGATTCAATTGTAGCTAACTCTTGATACTTTTGAGCTAAAATCTTGCTAAAAAAATCTCTCCGGGCTGTACCTGTCCTTGCTGTCACAATTAGTTTCTATATTTCTCACTAATATATTGATAAAATGAAAGAATAAAACTTATAAGTTATTTCATTTCGCTTCTAGTTCTTCTATTTCTTTCATAATCCCCTCAGCCTGCTTATTCAGCTTCAATTCATCAACAGCACTAAGCGTTCCAGCTAACTGAGAGTCAATCGCAGCAAGCTCCTCTTTCTTTGCTGCTATACGTTTTTTGTAAAACTCGCTTCTTGCATTTGAAGGCGCTTTTCGTGGCATTTCTCCAGTATTTTTTGGCAGTTTTACAGGAGGAGTAACCGGAATTGCTGAGTTCTGGGTCATGATATCAACTAATTTACTAATAATATAATCAATTCCTCGGGAAGACTCGACTGCCACTTTATCAGCAAGAGTTGGAGAAAAAACTAAAACTTCCTCTTTTGATACCTTATGCCAAATAGGAAGTATGACTTTTCCATAAGTTACTTCCTTGGAAACAAATCCCTCTAACTCACGCTTTGTCCATGTTTTTTGAAAGAAATTACGACTGAGTACAATAATTGCAAACTTTGATTGTGAAATAGCTTTATCAATTGAACTACTTATGCTGTCTCCCCATCTCACAAAAAATTCATCATACCAGACACGATAACCTCTTTTTTGTAGCTCTTCAGCTAGAGGTCTGACAAAGTCTTTATCTTCAGTTGCATGACTAATAAATACATCATATTCATATGTCGCTGTCATATTACTATCTTTCCAGATCAGATTTTGTTCCTTCTGTACCAATGGATTTACAAATTCCTCGTTCATCGCTCGCATAACCTGAGCCAAGAGTTGTCCTCCCTTATTATCCTCCCAACGCAGATACAGCACAGGACGATACCACTGATTTCCTTCCATCCCCATTGCACTCTCTACATCAGGACGAAGATAAGTAGCTGGAACAAAGTTAAGCCAGGATATCAAGTTACTGCTTCGCGGCTCAAGTCGATGACACCCAACTTGAACCATTTAGCAAAACTTGCCTCTAGGGCACTTAATTTATTTTCTCATCTTTTTCTCAACTATGTTGCTACTAACAGTAGCTTGACTTAACCGCGATCGCGTTCCCAATCACTAATCACTTTTTGCAAATACCATTCCTCTGACATTCCAGGATAGTCGTACTGTGCCTGGTCAATCAATCTTTGGGCTATCTCCCAATATCCTCCAACCAGTCTTAACAGGCGCTGTCGTAGCACGTTATACTTTGCTTTTCCTGAGTTAGAGCTAGGGGAGTTGATTTTTTGGAGGCTATCTAAGACTTGTTGGTAATTTCCCCAGTCTTCTTTTTCACAAAAGATACTCGCTGCACGCTGATAATCTTCAACAGCACGTTCCATTTCTTCTAGGCAAGTGTAGGCAATGCCACGATTGTAGTAAGCTGTTGCATCATCAGCATTCATTTGCAGTGCTTGGGTGTAGTCGTTAATTGCACCAAGATAATTCCCCATAACCCGATAGGCATTCCCTCGAGCAATATAGAGCATTGCATCTTGAGGTTGCATCTGGAGTGCTTGATTAAAATCAGCGATCGCCCCAGTATGATCCCCTAGATGAGAACGCGCCTTTCCTCGGTTACGGTAGACAATTGCATCAACAAAGTTGAGTCGCAGCGCTTGGTTAAAGTCTGAAATAGCGTCCCGATAATTCTCCAATTTACAACGAACAACCCCTCGACAGCAATATGCTTGGGCATCTTGTGGATCAACCTGTAATGCCCAGTTTAAATCCTCCATCGCCTCACGAGTATCTCCCTTTTCTGCCTTTTCCAGTAACTGCGCGAAATATTCTTTTTCGGATTTGATAGGGGCAATTGTGGGACTTGGTTGTACTAAAGCAGCAGGTTTTTCTTTGGGTTGTAGCTGTTTAATCTTTTCCAGACACTGGCGACAGTTCTCTGTATCCTTTTGATCTAAATATAATTCTGCCGCTTTTTTAAAATTGGCGATCGCATCTTGAATAAACCCCTGTTTGCGGCGCACTGTCCCCCGCAAATGATAAGCAGCGGCATAATGAGCATTGAGACGAATCACCTGTTCCACATCTGCAAGCGCCCCCGGCAGATTTTTCAGCGCCACTCGTGCTAAGGCGCGACAGTAATGAGCCTCCACACTTTGAGGATTAAGCTTCAGTGCTTCTGTAAAGTCGGAAACAGCATTGAGTATTTCTCCTAAATCATAGTATGCTAAACCCCGTTGATAGTAAGCTTCAGAACAGTACGGTTCTAGCTGCAAAGCACGGGTGAATTCCTCAATGGCTCCAAAATAGTCTTTTTGCTTGGCTTTGTCTAATCCCTTAGTGTAAAATTCGTCATTCATGGTATTTGTTTAAAGGATGAAGTCAGGTAGAAGGCTGAAGTGGAAAATACTTCATACTTTATACTTCAGCGTTCAGTTGACTTATTTCAAATTGTTAATAAAAATGACTAATGACTACCTTTACCGTTACCCAAGCTTGTATCCTGGTGTTCTCCTAAAACGCTACAAGCGATTTTTTGCCGATGTTGAACTCGCTTCCGGAGAGGTAGTAACAGCGCACTGTCCCAATACAGGACCAATGACAGGACTTTGTACTCCTGGTAGTGCAGTGCAGTTGTCTTATAGTGATAGTCCTAAACGCAAACTTGCTTATACCTGGGAAATGATCCAGGTGCATGATAACGAGCCAACTTGGGTGGGTATAAATACTAATTTGCCCAATCGGATCATTAAATTAGCTTTAGAAAAATATCTTTTTCCTGAATTGGGATATGGCCAAATTCGGACTGAGGTTTCCTATGGACAAAATAAATCAAGTCGGGTGGACTTCTTCTTATTTTCACAAGACATCAACATCGCATCTAGCGATTTGTTTCTAAAAAATGGGGAATTGCAATTAAGTGAACCTAGCCGTCATATATATCTGGAAGTGAAAAATACAACTTGGACACAGGGCAAGTTGGCACTATTTCCAGACACGGAAACAACACGAGGACAAAAGCATTTACGAGAACTGACAGCACTTCTGCCCCAAAATCGAGCGGTCATGCTTTACTTTATAAATCGGGGTGATTGCACAGAGTTTGCCCCTGGTGATAGTGCTGACCCCACATATGGTAAATTATTAAGGTCTGGCATTGCTCTTGGTTTAGAAGTTTTACCCTGCCGTTTTGAAGTTAACCCAGAAGGTGTGCGTTATTTAGGTTTAGCAGAATGCAAATTTTGAGAGTTAACCATTGCGTCTGGCAACACACATTAGAGATAATGCTGCTTCTGGTGAATTAGGATTGATCCCAGATAGCGATTGGCTGAGACGATACTTTATCTGCGATCGACCATAGTTGCCCTGTAAAACTTCTGCCCCAACTGTATGGTTGTGAGGATATACTTTCACATTAAAGCCAAGAGGCTCCAGAGTTTGGTAATAAAGTTCTGGCGTGACACCACTACCGGGTTTGTGATGGGTTTCGCTCGCAATCATAGCATCATGTTCTTCTTGCGACATAAATTGACCACCGCTCATTAACCGATATATGGGTACTCGTACCTTATACAAAAGCATACCAAAACTTTTCCAGTTCCAAGCAGTATGCTGTGGGTCATGATCGGTAATCAACAGTCCACCAGGACGAACCAGACGTGCTGCTTCTGCCAAAACCTGAGTCATATTGTCGCAATGGTGAAGAGTTGCATTGAGTGCAACAATATCTGCAAACCCATCAACAAATGGTAAGTTATGAGCGTCTGTAAGAATTGGTGTGTAACCAATTTCTCGTGCCATTTCAAGAGATTTGCGAGAAATATCTACACCAATCAGCAGTTTTGGTGAACCACCCAGCGACGCATACAAATTGCCAGGACCGCAACCTATATCAACGACAATTTTGTCATCCCAACTACCCATTGCAGCACGCCAGCATCCTTTGAATGCTTCGTCCCGGTGACAGGCTTCAAAATAGCCTTTTGCCCATTGAGGATTGTCATAGTAATAACGATTGGCTTCCATTGCTGGCGTGAAATTTGTAATCTGGCAGGTGGGAATATGTCCTGTTTGCCAATCAACACTTGCATCCTTAGCAATATATTGCTCAAGAACAGAAACCAGGGATGTTTGCATATTTTGTTCCTTGGCACAAATGCATTTTTGAGTCTATTTGTGGTAATGCAAGCCCTGTATCTACTTAATTATTTAGTATTTTTTAATACTAAATACATGCAGCACATATATAGCTAAAATCTAGCCATGAAGCATTCAATTACAGTCTAGATTCTCTTTGAATAACTAAAACCAGTAAATTCACTTAGAAATCTAAAAGAAAGCTTGAAGAAATAGAAATTGCAAAAAAAATGTCATAAGGGGGTGCGCCGATGACGCCCCGCCGTGTGGGCGATCGCGCGGAGGGCACTGACCTTCGGTCAATCGCCCTTTGCAGTCGATGTATGTAGGTGGATGAGGAGGTGCGCCTAAATACAATGGCATCCGGAAAATCTAGTAAATTTTATCTAAACTTTATCCGGAGAACCTCTTTTGTCAAGTGAATTTACAGATAAAATTACATAATATATACGATATTTATTTTGCGGAAAAGCTTAGAAATATTGCCATCTGAGTAAAGACAGCAGGGATTTCATATAAGCAAAATTACTTAACTGACGACTATTTTCCTGCTGCTAGCACTAAAGCAAATCTAGAGACTATTAAAAATAGAATTGTAAATTTTATACAGTTGCCAAAGCACTATGAAGCTGAAAGATTCGCTGGGCAAAGTTGTAATGGTAGCAACCTTGTTTTTAAGTTCTCCTGGTTTCACACAACAGCCAAAAGACAGTAGTAATCAGAAAAAAGTAAATGAGCCAATAATATACTACTTTGGGGTTCGGACAAATGCAGAACCTATCAGCTATACAGATGGAATTGGAAATCCGCAAGGTTACTGCTATGCCTTCATAGAAACTTTGAAGGCACAAAAAAATCTGAATATAGAGCCAGTATTTCTTACAAGGGAAAAACGTTTCACTAGTGAAGGAAATGAAGGAAAAAAACTGGATGCTGAGTGCGGTCCTAATACTATTACTTTAGGACGTACAAATAAACAACTAAAAGAAAATGGTCGAGAGGGTAAATTTTCTGAACCTTTTGCTTGGACAGGCGTAAAAGCTTTACTACTAGATAAAAATAAACTCAAGTTTCAGAATGAACGCCAAGTTCAAGAACTAAAACTTGGGGTTATTAGGGGAACTACTACAGAGCAATTAGTTAAAACAATGTATCCTTTATCAGTTATTAATAATAATATCAAGTATGTAACTGAGCATAACGATGGAATAAATAAAATAAAGAATGAAAGAATTGATGTATATTTTAACGATGAACTTATTTTGAAGAGCACATTAATACCGCAATTTCAAAAGCATGGAATCAACTATTATATTTCCCCTGAACTTCTTAGCCATGAACAATATGGAATAATTATTTACCATACAAGTCAAGAGAAAAATATTCAGCTACTCAATGCTATAAATTCTTTGTTGAGAGAAGCAGAAGTTAAGACATTTGGTAATACACAGCTTAAAATATTAAATTCTCCAGAATTTAAGGATTTTCTTGAAAATGAAAATTTACATGAAGACAACTGGCTAGATAGTCTTTCTTATTTTAGAGTAAAAATTTTATATGTGCTTGCAATTATTTTTGTAATTATTTTATTTCTATTAATTAATACTCAGATTAATCGTACTAAAAGAAGCAGAGGTATTTCACAGACACGCACTCAAAGAAATAACAATTCTGATATTAGAAATAACGAAGAAAGCCGTGTAGCTCCATTAAAATCTGAAGATTCCCCAACTACACCCCACATTATTGTAAACAATCACAATAACCTTCATTCCAAAAACGATAATACTCAAGGAGATAATATGTCAGACCGTAAAACTCAAATCAACCAAAATAATTCTTCATTCGGCGTTGGCTATTCTGAACAAGTCGAAGCAAATCAGGTAGCTGCTAATATACACAACTATGCACCTGAGCAAGATTTAGCTCAAGCCGCAGCAAGGATACAAGAACTTTTAAAACAACTAGAGAAAACTAATCCCACTGCAACCCAGGAGGATAAACAAGCTTTCATCAATCTTGCAATTCCTCAAGAGGAGAAAAGTCGGGTTGTGAGGGCTTTACAAGCCGGAGGGGAGAAAGCGCTGGAAAAGTTCCTCAACAACCCTTATGTGGATGTAACAATGGCGATTGTTAAGGAATGGCAAAAAGGACAAGAGTGATTGCATCCCAATTCCGACAACTCTATTATCACTACCGATAAAATTTAGGGTGGGCAAACTGCCCACCCTCCCTTTAAGATTCCATCACCTCTGCCGTCTTCTCCTTATCCAACTTGAGAACCAGTACTCCCAAGGGTGGCAGACACAAATCGAGCGAATAGGGATGATTGTGCAATGACCAATTATCCGTCCACTTACCGCCTAAGTTGCCCATGTTGCTACCGCCATACTGACGAGCATCGCTGTTGAACAACTCGGTGTAGAACCCTTGTTCAGGTACACCAATGCGATAGTGGGAATGAGGTTGGGGTGTGAAGTTGCAAACCGCCACAATGAAATTATCAGAATCCTTATCGCGACGGATAAAAGAAACTACGCTGTGGCGGTTGTCGCTACAGTCAATCCACTCAAACCCTTCGCGTGCAAAATCTTGGGTGTACAAAGCTGGTTCAGAACGGTAAAGATGGTTTAGTTCTTTGAAAAACTCTTTTAGCTGTACGTGCGGTTCATGCTGGAATAGGTGCCACTCCAAATCACTCCAGACATTCCACTCACTCCACTGCCCAAACTCCATGCTCATGAACATGGTTTTCTTGCCTGGATGAGTGAACATAAAGGCAAACAAACAACGCACGTTAGCGAACTTCTGCCATCTATCCCCAGGCATTTTGCCGATGATGTTGCTCTTACCATGCACCACTTCATCGTGGGACAGTGCCAGCATGTAGTTCTCACTGTGGTGATACCACATACTAAAGGTGATGTTGTTCTGATGGAACTGGCGGAACCAAGGGTCCATGCTGAAGTAGTCCAGCATATCGTGCATCCAGCCCATGTTCCACTTTAAGTTAAAGCCCAGCCCCCCTGTATATGTGGGCCAAGAGACCATCGGCCATGCGGTGGATTCTTCTGCAATGGAGACAACGCCAGGGAAATAGCTGAAAATCGTGTGATTTACCTGACGCAGAAACTCTGCTGCTTCTAGGTTTTCTCTACCGCCGTACTCGTTGGCGACCCATTCTCCATTTTCGCGGCAATAGTCGAGATAGAGCATGGAGGCGACAGCATCAACACGAATGCCATCAATGTGGAATTTGTCAAACCAGAACAGGGCATTTGCCACCAAGAAATTCCGGACTTCGTGGCGGGAGTAGTTGAATACGAGAGTACCCCATTCTTTGTGTTCACCTTTACGGGGATCAGCGTGTTCGTAAAGGTGAGAGCCATCGAAGAATGCTAAACCATGACCATCTTTGGGGAAGTGACCGGGAACCCAATCTACAATCACCCCAATCCCGTTTTTGTGGCACTGGTCAACGAAATACATGAAGTCTTCTGGAGTACCATATCGCGAAGTGGGAGCATAGTAACCAGTCACTTGATAACCCCAAGAGCCATCAAAGGGATGCTCGGCAACGGGCAGAATTTCAATGTGAGTGTATCCTAAGTCTTTGACGTAGGGAACAAGCCGTTCTGCCAGTTCCCGGTAGGTGAGGAAGCGTGCGCCTGGATTGAGTTCTGAAACAGTCACGACAGGCTGCGGTTCACCGTTGGGCAGTTTGGGTGGTTCTGCACTAGAAGCGTGTAACCAAGAGCCTAAATGTAGTTCGTAAACTGAAATGGGTTGAGTCAGGGGGTCGGTATGACGCCGTTTTTCCAGCCAGTCTTCGTCACCCCAAGTGTAGGCATCCAAATCGGTGACAATGGATGCGGTTTTAGGGCGAGGTTCTTGCTGGAAACCGTAAGGGTCAGATTTTTCGTAAATGTGTCCTTCAAAGTTTTTGATTTCGTATTTGTAATGCTCTCCTACACCAAGTTCTGGAATGAACAATTCCCAAATTCCAGTGCGTCCCTTTCGCATCTGGTGTTTGCGTCCATCCCAGAAGTTGAAATTTCCTAGAACTGAAACATTACGGGCATTGGGTGCCCAAACGGCAAAATAAACACCTTTAACACCATTTACTTCGGTGGGGTGCGCTCCCAATTTTTCGTAAATTCTGTGATGGTTCCCTTCGCTAAATAGGTGCAAATCAAATTCAGTCAAGCGGGGAGAAGGAAAAGCATAAGGGTCATACATGACTCGCTCGTGTTCCCCTTCTTTTATCCGTAACTGGTAGTTTGCCAGTTCATGTGTTTCTATTGTGCATTCAAAAAAGTGGGGATGATGCACCGTTTCCATTGGGTATTCCTTCCGTTCTTCAGGAAGGATAACCCACGCTGCACTAGCATTTGGTAGGTAAGCTCGCACAGCCCAGACGCTTTTGCCATTCTGTTCTATGGGGTGGGCACCCAGTATTTCAAACGGATCTTGATGTTGATTCCAAACGATGCGGTTAACCTGTTCGGGGGCTATCGTGGTCATAGACATGGAGCTACCAACGTTGAATAAAGTGCCTAAGTAAATTTGCTTTGTAAAACCTCTATATATATTCTTTACATTTATTTGCAAATTTGTCGTGATCGTCATCGTACTTTGGAGGGAGTCCTTTTGGAGGAGGCAACAGGAGTGGGGGAAAAACTAATGCCTAAATATCCAAAAAGGGGAAAAGTTGAAGCAATGCCTTACGTATCCGCAGCAGAAAAACTTGCTCCCGAATTCGGGGAGCAAGTTTTGGGGGTGGGCTTTTTTGTAACTGGGCTTGTAATTGTGCATATTCGCCAGCACTCAAGGGCTTACCATCAACAGGCGATCGCGCTGTTGTAATAATCTGGGTTCGTAATATTTCTTCTGGTATATCTTCTTGTGGCGGTAATGCCATTACCGATGCCCCCCCATGACTGCTTAACCCCACCAATATGCTAGTACAGACAGTTAAAACTAGAAATATGATCACCCTTCTCATTTTCCCTCTCCCCTTAGTCATTCGTTATTTTCCCCCTACTCCACGGGCGAAGGAAACTAATGACTAACTTCGTGAACTTCTCCTAAAAGCACTTCTTGACTTGCCCCTGTGGCGCTTGGTAGGTTGCCTGGGGTAAGCGACTGTCGCCAGTAAGCTAAAACTGCAAAGGCGATCGCTTCTTTAAAATCAGCACTCAAACCGACTTCATCTGTAGTCAGGACTGGCACTGATGTCAATAGGATCTCTAACCGATGTTTCAGATACAGATTGCGACTACCACCCCCACACAATATCACTCGTTGTGGCAATTGCGGCAAAAAAGTCTGGTAACTGTGAACAATCGAAGCCGCTGTTAATTCTGTGAGAGTTGCTAGTAAGTCAGATGGACTGAGTTGGTACGCTTCGGCGTCTTTTAAACACTCATGGAAATAGGTCACGCCGAATAGTTCTCGACCTGTGGATTTGGGCGGTGGCAGATGAAAGTAGTCTTGGTTGAGCCAATGTTCTACCAACGGATAGCAGGGAGTGCCACTTGCTGCCCAAGAGCCATTTTCATCATAGGTTTTCGCACCATCGGTTAAATGCTGCACAGCCAAATCCAAAAGACTATTTCCTGGTCCTGTATCCCAGGCACGAATTTTTTCTAACCAATTGTCGTGACGAGATGGAATGTAAGCAACATTACCAATGCCACCAATATTTTGGATACACCGCGATTCTTGCGGATGACTCAGCAAAGCCGCATCGACACGAGGCACAAGAGGCGCACCATGACCACCCGCAGCAATATCTGCTACACGGAAGTTGCTCACAGTTTTCATTCCCGTCACATGGGCAATGACCTCACCGCGACCCAGTTGTAAGGTGTAGCCAAGGGTGTTGGGAGATGAGGAAGTGTTTTCTCCCCCTCCTCTTATAGGTGGTCTATGAAAAACAGTCTGACCGTGAGAACCTATTAAAGTTGCTTTTTCGTGACCAATTTGAATGTCTTGTGCAGCTTGGGCAAAAGCTTGGGCGATCGCATCATCTAATTGAGCCAACTCTGCCATTGAGATTGCAACACCAGCACAAACTGATAAAATGCGTTCTCTCAGGTCTGCTGGATAGGGATATGTTGCGCCAGCTACCAACTCAATTTTGATATCCAAATTTGTGCCGGAAATGTCTACTAAGGCAGCGTCTATGCCATCTACAGATGTGCCACTTATTAAACCGATTACACGAGTCATCTGAAGTATTAAAGTGTAAAGTATGAAGTATACTCCACAAATTCTTCCAGCAACTTATAGAAGTATAAAATCTAAAAATTTTTCCTCCTTTATCCTTTGGAGTCATTCGTCCATCGCCAAACGATTAAACCCATTGGTTTGATTTTTATCAGCAGAAATAATATGTAAATCAACATTTTTCAACAATCGCAGCAATTTATGGGTTAAAGACCCTTTGAGGAGTATTTGCCAACGCGAGTGCTGACTTGCGCCAATCACAATTTGGGTAATGCGGTATTTTTCAGCGACTTCTGCAATTGCTTGGGCTATATCAGTGCTCGTAACACGAATGAATGTACCGTCAAATTCTGTGCAAAGCTTGTCATAAGTTTCGATATAGAGGCTTTCCTCCTTAGTGAGGAAGCGCTCTGGAGCGGCAACATATATAACAAAAAAAGGGGCATTCATGTAGTTAGCAAGCCTCGCTCCCCGACGCAACAGCTGCACCGAGTTGGGATTGGTGGATACGCACACCAAAACCCGCTCGTGAATATTGCAGGATTGACCTTTTGGGGTGGAGGCGATCGCATCTTCCTCAACGTTGTCCGCCACCTCCCGCAGTGCCAACTCCCGTAAAGCAATCAGGTTGCGGCGTTGGAAAAAGTTATCGAGCGCTTGTTGAATTTTTTGTGTTGCATAGATTTTGCCTTCTAACAACCGTTCTTGCAGCGTCTCAGGCGTAACATCTATTACTACAACTTCATCAGCTTCGTCTAGAATGCGGTCAGGAACGCGCTCTCGCACAACCACACCAGTAATTCGTGCTACTAGGTCATTGAGACTCTCCAGATGCTGAATATTCATTGTGGAGTAGACATCAATACCTGCTGCCAAAATGATTTCTACATCTTGGTAGCGTTTCTCTCGTAGCGAACCAGGGACATTGGTATGTGCTAGTTCATCGACTAACACCAACTGGGGTACTCTGGCTAAAATCCCATCTGTATCCATTTCTGGCAAAATTAACCCACCCCGAGGAATTTGCTTGCAGGGTATGACCTCCAACCCCTGTGCCTTTTGCGCCGTCTCCTTACGTCCGTGGGTTTCCAAAAGCCCAATCACGACATCAATACCTTCCTGTTTCAGTGAATGGGCTTCTTCCAGCATCCTGTAGGTTTTGCCTACTCCAGGAGCCATGCCAATAAAGATTTTATGTTTGCCCCGACGTGCTGAATTAAGGTTATAAGGTACAGAAGGTACAGGCGTCGTGCCTGTTTTTGGTGATTTCGTATTATCAAACATCTCTCTTTTATGAATCATGAGAGTAAAAATTTGTAGAGACGTGTCATAGCACGTCTCTACAGTAAATTATCTATTTTGCTGACGGTTAAACTCATCTAGATCAAGGGCGTAATTTAACTTTAGAACATTAACACCAGGCTCACCGAAAATGCCTAAAAATTTGCCCTCAGTATACTTATTAATTAAAGGAAATATTTCATCTGGTCTAAGACCACGAGCACGAGCAACTCTATCCAATTGCTCTCGTGCTGCTTTGACTGAAATGTGTGGATCTAAGCCAGAGCCAGAGGTGTAAATGAGATCTGCTAAAGGTTGAATATTCTCATCTTGGAGCTGATTTGCTTCAGCTTCAATTCGCTTGAGCAAGTTTGGATTGCTGGGAGCAAAATTGCTAGCCCCAGAAATACCTGTGGGCTTGGCTTGTTTTCCTTGACTATATCTCACCGCACTGGGACGACCATGAAAATACTGATCAGATCTAAACTGCTGACCAATTAAAGCTGAACCAATTTCTTCTCCCTTAATATTCTGCACTATACTGCCTTGAGCTTTGTCTTTAAGGAAGGGGAATTGACCGACAAAAAGTATTAATAAAGGATAGATAATTGCTGTTAACAACCATAAAACTAGAGTGATGCGAATTGCTTTAGCAACTTCTCTAAGAATAGACATAAAATTTTTGAACACCCTCTTGAATTTACTTTAAATACTCAACAAAATAGAGTGACACCACATTCCAAGTAAATGAAGTACAACGCGCTTTGTCTAAAAGTCAGACAGAAAGCACTTGTTACTTCTGTGCCTCCTAGGTCGGAACTGCGTTAACGCGCAGCGTGCCCAGAGGGCATATTCTGAGTTCTGAATTCTGAATTCTGAGTTCTGAGTTCTGACTTCTGCTATATCTCATTAAAAACGCTCTGGCTGAAAAACAACAACAAACAAGTAAACGATAAGTGCCAGAGTCACCAACCCCAAAACGCCAATTGCCCAAGCAGAACGGCGTTCCAAAGTCCCATCAGCAGCAGAAACTATAGGCGCAATCAGCAAATTCAGGCAAAGCGCCATAAAAATCGCAAGTGGCAACTTTTGAGAGCGCCATTTCGACCAGATAAATAAAATCGTCTCCACTCCATCCATCGGTAAAAACTTATTTAACACATCAAATTTTTTTCTCATATTTCTCTCCTTTTCTCCTTCTTCTGCGTCACAAACACTTTCCTCTACGGGGGAGACTGCACTTGGTGCGGTAGCCTGGGGCACGCCCTATGGCTGACGCCACACGGGTATCTCCTATGCCTGCGGCGCCGCTAGGCGAACGGAGAGGCTGCGCCAACGTAGTCGCCTGGGTCGGGAAACCCTACCAAGAGCACTGCTTCACCGCTACGCGTCTACATTTCCTAAGTCAAACCTACAGCTGTAATCAACAAATCAATCAACTTAATCGCGATAAACGGTGCAATCACACCTCCCAAGCCATAAATAAAGATATTTCTTTGCAGCAGTTGATTAGCCGTCAAGGGTCTAAACTTGACACCCGTCAACGCCAAGGGAATCAAAGCAGGAATAATCAAAGCATTGTAAATCAACGCTGACAGCACAGCAGTATTCGTGCTAGTCAACTTCATAATATTGAGACTTTGCAAATTAGCCGAGGTAAATAACACTGGAATAATCGCAAAGTATTTAGCGATATCATTAGCAATAGAAAAAGTCGTCAAAGCACCACGAGTAATCAGTAATTGTTTACCAATAGCAACGATATCAATCAGCTTTGTGGGATCAGAGTCTAAATCCACCATGTTGGCTGCTTCTTTTGCCGCTTGAGTCCCAGTATTCATTGCGACCCCGACATTTGCCTGGGCGAGTGCTGGCGCATCGTTGGTACCATCTCCCGTCATCGCCACCAGTTTGCCTTCCCCTTGTTCCCGTTGAATTACAGAGATTTTGTCTTCTGGGGTGGCTTCGGCAATAAAGTCATCGACTCCAGCTTCTTTGGCAATGACAGAAGCAGTAATTCGGTTGTCTCCAGTCAGCATGATGGTACGCACTCCCATCCGGCGCAATTGGTCAAAACGTTCGCGGATACCTGGTTTAATAATGTCTTTGAGATAGATGACGCCATAAATCTCACCATCAAGGGCGACTGCTAACGGTGTCCCACCCAATTGGGAAACTCTTTCGTATGCTGCATCCAATTCCGGCGAATCTCGTCCGTCACGAGAACGTACAAATCCCTTAATGGCTGACACCGCGCCTTTACGCACTTGGCTTCCATTGGGCAAATTTGTGCCACTCATGCGGGTTTTTGCCGAAAACTCTATTCCTTCGGCTCTGTCGCGGTCAAAATCAATCCTTGCGCCTAACCTTTCTGCTAGTCGGATAATCGATTTTCCTTCTGGTGTATCATCAAACACACTCGCTATCAGCGCTACATTGGCAATTTCCTCCATTGAGTGTCCGTTAATCGGGATGAACTCTTCTGCCAAGCGATTACCCAGGGTAATTGTACCTGTTTTGTCAAGGACTAAGGTATTGACATCACCGCAGGCTTCTACTGCTCGTCCTGAGGTGGCTATAACGTTAAACTGGGCGACTCGATCCATACCAGCAATACCGATCGCACTTAGTAATCCCCCAATTGTGGTGGGAATTAATGCAACTAACAGAGCAACCAAGATTGCGACACTGATTGGACTTTTAACATAGCTGGCGATCGCGCTTAGTGTCACCACGACAAATAGAAACACTAAGGTCAGAACCGCAAGTAACACCGTCAGGGCAATTTCATTCGGTGTTTTCGTACGTTCCGCGCCTTCCACTAAGGCAATCATTCGGTCAATAAACCCTTTGCCTGGATCTGCTGTGATGCGGATGATGAGTTCATCAGAGATAATCCGCGTACCGCCGGTGACAGAACTGGCTATGTCTGAACCTGTTTCTTTCAGCACTGGCGCAGATTCCCCGGTAATTGCAGATTCATCCACACTGGCAACACCCATAGTCACTTCCCCGTCAGCGGGGATAATGTCACCCGCAACGACGTAAACGGTATCGCCTGTTCGCAAGCTTGTGGAAGGGACTTCAGTCATTGAACCATCAGCGGCAAGTTTTTTGGCAATTGTTTCTGACTTGGTTGACCTTAAAGCATCCGCTTGTGCTTTACCCCGTCCTTCTGCGACTGCTTCGGCAAAATTGGCAAATAAAACGGTCAAGAACAAAATCCCTGTAATTAATCCGTTAAAAAGTCGTAGGTTATTGCCCGGAACTGAACCAAACAAGTCAGGATCGATGGTAACAACTAAGGTGATAATGGTACCAACCCAAACTAAAAACATCACCGGGTTTCTAACTGCGTCTTTGGGATGAAGCTTGACAAAAGCATCTTTAATAGCTCTGCCGTAGAGTCCTTGAGTGTTTACCCGCGACTTTTTGCGTGCTTGGCGGCGATCGCTTTTACGAGAAGATTTGGAAGAATTTGCGGATTCCATAATATTTGGATTGATAGTTGTTGGTTGATAGTTGATAGTTGTTAGTTATAAGTTGTTTAATTAAGCGCTCCCCATTAACTACTAACTACTACCCACTAACTACTAACCACGATTACTTAATGCCACTGGCAAGGTTAAAACCTTCGGCTATTGGTCCTAAAGCCAAAACAGGGAAGAATGTCAGCACACCCAAAATTAAAATGACTCCGGCTGTAATCACAGTAAATAGGGTAGAATCTGTTCTCAGAGTGCCCGGGGTTTCGGGTACTGTTTGTTTGCGTGCCATGCCGTCTGCTAAAAGCAGGATGGCAATCATCGGTATATATCGTCCCATCAAAAGGCTAAAACAGGTACTTAAGTTCCACCACAAAGTGCTATCACCCAATCCCTCCAAGCCAGAACCATTGTTGGCGCTGGCTGAGGCGTATTCATAAACCACTCGCGAGATGTTATGAAATTCGGGGGAACCAGTATATCCAGGCGGCGGAATTTGAAATGCTAATGTATTGGGAAATGCTAAGGCGATCGCACTGGGAATCAAAACTGCAATTGGGTGAATCAGCAACACGACACTAGCAAGAACGATTTCCCGCTTTTCAATTTTGCGCCCCAAAAACTCTGGGGTGCGTCCCACCATCAGTCCTGTCAAGAATACAGTGAGAATTAAATAGATGAATAAATAAGCGGTTCCAGTTCCTTGCCCACCCCAAACAATCTGTAAAAACATATTTAATAGGGTGGAAAAACCTCCTTGTGGCATGAGGGAATCATGCATCCCGTTAACAGCACCACACATTGTCCCGGTGGTTATAATTGCCCATAAAGCCGTTTGCGCCCAACCAAACCTGACTTCCTTGCCTTCTAAATTTGGCTGTACCAACCCCACTACGTCATTAACAACGGGGTTGCCTTGATACTCGCCAACCGCTGTGATGCCAACCAAAACCCCAAAGATGGCAAAAACCATCCAAAAAAGCAGCCAAGCTTGTTTGGTATTATTGGCAAACAAACCGTAGGTGTAAATCAACGCCGCTGGAATACAAATCATGGCGATGGTTTCTATTAAGTTAGAAGCGCGATTGGGATTTTCAAATGGGTGTGCCGAGTTAATACCAAAAAAGCCGCCGCCGTTTTCGCCCAACTGTTTGATCATCTCAAAGGAAGCTACTGGACCTCTGGCTATATACTGGGTTGATCCCTCCAATGTTGTCACCTGTAGAGGTCCATCTAATGTTTGCGGTACGCCTAATGCCAGTAATGCGATCGCACCCACAATTGAGATGGGGAGTAATATGCGCGTAATTGAACGGGTGAGATCCACGTAAAAATTTCCCAGTGGTCTACCTGTCAAACCTCGGATAAAAGCAATTCCCACTGCTAATCCGGTGGCGGCTGAGGTGAACATCAAAAAGGCTAAAGCCGCTGTTTGGCTAAAATAACTTAAGGTTGTCTCCCCTGAGTAGTGTTGCTGGTCGGTATTCGTTAAAAATGAAATGGTGGTGTGTAGCGTTATGTCCCATGAGGGAGCAGCTAACCCAGTAGGATTCCACGGCAAGAATTTCTGAAGATATATCAGCCCAAACACCACAACGCCCATGATAATGTTGCTGTAAAGGACTGCTCTGGCATACTGCCAACCTGTCATATTATCTTTTCTGCGTGTACCTGCTAATGTATAGATGATTCGGTCTACAGGTTTTATAACGGGGTCAAGCAGCGTTTTTTCTTCCAAGAAAACACGCGCTATATATCTACCCAATAGCGGTGTGATTGCTATCACAATACACAGCGTCACTCCAATTTGAAAAAATCCTTGTCCCATTTATCTAGCCAAAATTAGAGATGGATATGGAAATTCTAAGAAGCAAAATCTAGTGAGCTATTTCTTGATTGCTTCGGGCTTTACTTATCAATTGAATTTCTAATCTTTATCGACTTTATCACCTAATATAATTCTCTTTCTCTCCTTTTTTAAGACTCCTATCTCTGCGTTCTTTGCCAAGTGCTTCCTGTTTAATCTATCTTTAGTTACATATTTTTTACTATAATTGAAATTTTTTTAAAAAAAATTACAGATTTTTGACTTTTAGGTAATATTGCGATCTACTTACAAGCAAATTACATTACCACCTTTTGGGTAAAATTTAGCAACAGAATGATATTGCTTGTTCACTCTTTTTTAAGAAGTATCACATTTTTACCAGGGCAAGCAATTACCTGTTTGTTATAAATATCTATATATCGGTTGATATAGGTCAGATGATAGTTAAAGTATAAAGTACTAAGTTAAAAGTTATTAAAAGGATTATTACAAGGGCTTAAAACAGCGTCCTTTTAAAGGATATAAAATATAAATAATATTTAAATAAGAATTGCCACTAAATTATATCTTTAGCCAAATTGTCATTCATATCATTCTTTATAAGAAGCTTACTATGTGGTCTTGGTTATTGAAAATTAAAGAAAATGTCTTGACAAGGAATGAAAGAGGGCTGATTTACTGGGTGATAACTACTGGATTTGCCATAGTAATGGCGCTGGAATACTTGACACCGCCTGAGTATGTGTTCGGCTACCTTTACATTGGATCAATTTTGTTGGCATCCCGATTAAATCGCAAGGCAGTATTTAATGTGACGCTAGCGGCTGCTGGATTAACGCTGTTGAATTTGTTGATCCCTGGAGTGGAAGCGATTAATCCGCCAACGGTAGGGAATCGGTTAATTGCTGTGATTGCGTTGCTAGTAACGGCTTACTTAAGTGAGCGCAACCGCCGCAACGAAGAAGCCGTTGCCTGGACACAAGCACAGTTACGCTCCCAAGAACAACTAGCGCGGATGCGGCAAGATTTTGTTTCCACCCTGACTCATGACCTGAAAACACCGCTACTAGGAGCAATTCAAACGCTGAAATCCTTTCAAAAAGGTCAATTTGGTGCAGTTACGCCAATGCAAGAAAAAGTCATAGAAACTATGACTCGCTCTCACCGCACTACGTTGCAACTGGTAGAAACTGTGTTAGATGTATACCGCATTGATGCTGAAGGACTAGAACTTCAGTGTTCACCAGTTAACTTAGTGACAGTAGCAGAGGAGGTGATCGCCACGCTCACTGAGGTAGCAAGAGCGCGTCAGATATGTATCTCTCTTAATTATGGAGAATCGGATTTTCGTCGCTCGTTATGGGTAAATGGAGATTATTTGCAACTTGGGCGAGTCTTCTCCAATCTTCTGATGAATGGCGTTAACCATACTCGCCGTGGCGGAAAAGTGGAAGTAGTGCTGGGGGGTTCTTCTAGTTCTCAAATTGTGAAGATTCTTGACAGTGGTTGTGGCATCACAGAAGAAGAACTACCCCACCTATTTGAGAGATTTTATCAAGGACACAGCGATCGCCATGCTAAGGGATCAGGGCTGGGGTTGTATTTATCTCGCCAGATTATTGAAGCACACGGCGGTATAATTTGGGCAGAGAATCGTTCACCATGGGGGGCAATGTTTGGCTTTCGACTGCCAGCCTGTGCGCCACTTAGTTGAAGAGATGGGGAGATGAGGGGGATGAGGAGGTGGGCAGACAAAAAGAAGTAATAGGTAAAAGATTTTTTTGGCTTTTGACTTTTGACTTTTAAGATGAAACCAGGAGCAACGCTGAGAATATTACTCGTTGAGGATGATGAACTGTTTCGCCTAGGTCTGCGAATGCGGTTGCAACAGGAGGCAAGTATAGAAATCGTAGCCGAGGCGGAAGATGGCGAGCAAGCTGTAGAACTAGCTAATCGCTATGGGCTAGATTTGGTTTTGCTTGATATTGGTTTACCAGGGATTGGTGGAATTGAAGCTTGTCGTCAAATTAAGCAGCAACACCCCAATTTACCTGTACTGGTTTTAACGTCTCGTTCGGAAAAACCCCTAATTGCGCGCTTAATTGAAGCAGGGGCTGTCGGTTACTGTCTTAAAGGAATCCCTTCTGAGTCTTTGATATTGGCATTGCGTTCGGTAGCAGCAGGTGCTTCTTGGTGGGATCAGACAGCAACCACAGCAATTCGAGCCGCTTTTGAGGGAAATAACACAGCATCATTCACACAAGATTCGCTACCCCTAGAAAATCCGTTGACCAAGCGCGAACAAGAAATTCTGGCACTCGTAGCTACTGGTAAAAGCAATCAAGAAATTGCGTCCATTCTCTACATTGCTTCTGGTACAGTACGGGTTCATGTCCACGCGATTTTACAAAAGTTAGAAGTAAGAGATCGCACTCAAGCCGCAGTCTTGGCTATTCAGAAAGGATTGGTATCACCAGAACTGCTGCGAAGTTCGTAACAGTTAAAATATGACCATCTGTTATTATCGGTTAACTTGAGTTAAAATCGGTCATGATAGAAGCATAGGCGTTGTTATATGCTGGGGGAACCATGCTAAACACCCCGCTTTTTGCTGATCGCACTCAAGCTGGTGAGCAACTGGCGCAAGCGATTGACGCTATTTTGACCCAGCAAACAGCCAACTCAGTAGCAAAGCCTGAAACAATTGTCTATGCTTTGCCAAGAGGAGGACTGCCAGTAGCAGCACCAGTGGCGCGTCTCCTCAACTGTCCGTTGACGATAGAAGTGGCGAAAAAAATTAGCCATCCAGAAAATCCTGAATTAGCTATTGGCGCGGTCAGTGCCTCTGGAAATGTTCTTTGGGATCAGCACCAGCGGTCTCGCCATATACTCAATTCAGGGTTGCGGAAATCGGCATTAAATGCAGCTACTACTCAAGCTAAGTCTCTTAAGGCTCAATTCAGTTCTGCCTGTCCGCAGGTGAACACAGAAGGTGCTACGCTCATCTTAGTTGATGATGGTATTGCCACAGGTATGACAATGGCAGTAGCGGCAATATCTCTCAAGGCACTTTCTCCAGCAGAAGTTTGGTTATGTGCTCCTGTAGCACCTCTAAAGTTACTACCTTGGTTGCATCAATGGGGCGATCGCGTGGTTGTCCTCGCAACACCAGAAGATTTTTGTAGTGTTAGTTACTTTTACTCAGAGTTCCCACAGGTAGAGACAAGCGAAGCTCTTGAATGTCTCTTACAACAAAATGAAGAAAGATGAATGACTAATTTTCAAAGGGGAATAGGGGAATAGGGGTGTAGGGGTGTAGGGGTGTAGGGGTGTAGGGGTGTAGGGGTGTAGGGGTGTAGGGGTGTAGGGGTGTAGGGGTGTAGGGGTAGAAGAAGGGGTTTAAGGGAGAAGGGGTAGAATGTGTTTTGAATGCAGGAGTTAAAAAAGAATTCTTTACCCTACACCCTCACACATCAGTTACCAGTTACCAGTTATCAGTTATCAGTTATCAGTTCTTCACTGTTCACTGTTCACTGTTCCTCACACCCTTACACCCTTACCCCCCTAGTTTTTGTAAATTATGAATAAAAAAATACATTTCATAATTCATTATTCATTTGACTATTGACTATGGAAAGAGTGCTAGAACCGGAAGTCATGGATAGTTTAGAAGAAGCCATTGAGTATGATGCAATGGACTTCATTGAGGTAAATACGACTTTTGCTCAAGAGGCGATCACGTTTGGACCACAGGAGATGGGTCTAGTGTTAGATGCTGGTACTGGTCCTGGTCGTATTCCAGTTTTACTGTGTCAAATGCGTCCCCAATGGCAAGTTATCGCCATTGATTTGGCTCAGAGTATGTTAGAAATAGCCTCGCAACACATTCAGCAGGCTGGTTTACTACAGCAAATTCGCTTGGAATTAGTAGACACTAAAAACTTGCCTTATCAAGATGAGCAGTTTGATCTGGTTGTGTCGAATAGCCTTGTTCACCATTTACCGGATCCGTTACCTTTCTTTAGAGAACTTAAGCGTGTCTTAAAACCCAATGGTGGTATTTTCATCCGTGACTTATTTCGACCTGCTGATGAAACAACAATGAATGCTTTAGTTAACACTATCGGGGCGGAATACGATGCTCATCAGAAAAAGTTATTTCGCGATTCTCTCCAGGCTGCACTTACACTGGATGAAGTGAATCAGTTGATTTCACAAGTGGGTTTGAAACGAGTAAAGGTCTATCAATCCAGTGACCGTCATTGGACTGCGGAACGGGCTTGGAATGATTAACAGTTAACAATTCTTCTGTGTGAGAAGATAAGTTAACATGACCCTATTTACAACTAACTCATCCAGTCTGACGGGTTATTTTCACTACAAATGGTTTCCCTTGGTTCATAATAGCGACAACCTTCGCATGGTCCACTAGGATTAACAGCACAGCGCAGGTAGCCACAACGGGCATTAAATCGGCAGCTGATATCGCCGACAAGGTAGCCGACTCCTTCCAGATAATAGCGATCGCTCGGATCGGGCATGGTGTTCTGCCGTATTCGCCCTATAGGAGAATTCAGATCTGCCGCTCGCCTAAACTGCGAACGTGTTCTAGCCTGGGTTTTACGCATCAACCACATGGAGAATAGGGACGGTAAGAAACCAATGGTAATAACCAAAAGTGTCTTCACTTCAACACCTTCTTTTAACTCTTTTGTACGCTTATTGTCCCTGGTATTGCATCCTCACATTTAAGGAGATTGCAACCTATAGGAATTTCCGCGTGGAAGAAAGCCGACACTAAAAGAAGTGTCAACTATCACTTTTATCAGCATAACCGTTGCAACCCAAACCGTGGGTTTTAGCCGAAGGTTGCTACCTTAAGATTTGTTTATAAGTACTCGTGCGAGATGGAAACTGACAGAGTGTTTGCGCTAACACTGCGGCTTCCCTTTCTGCTGGAATAAATCAATTTTTTGCATCCTGAGGATAAATGAGTCGTTAGCATTTTATTTGACCTAGGGTGCGCTAACTAGCAGCAAAATACTTGCATACGCTTTGAATTAATACAATTGGGAACTGCTACAGCAATATTAGTTCATAGTGCAGGCTTCCAGTCCGCGCTTTCCTTGAAGGCTGCACCACAAACAATGTTTACAAGCCTTGCTGAGGGTTGCCGTATAAGCTGCTATGAGACGCTTAAATTATTCCCTGATGGTTGCTTGATAAATGAGTTGTCATTTGCAGTCCTAAATGGTTTTAACTTTTTCTTTATAATTTATTCTCCAATATTCGAGCTTATCTATAGGGACTGATTTAGTGACAATATTAACGCTATTTCCTCGCCATGCAAGTTCTATATCTGTCGTAAAAACAGCGCATTGTAATTGCTCGCGCTTGATATTCCAATACTCACTAAATCTGCTTTTTAAAGTTATGACCTGCTCAAATACTTTATTTCTGTGCTTATTTCTTCTTTTTCTTTCTGTCGCCCCTGTCGCTTCTGTATCAATAAATTTAGTTTCAATGATAAATACTTTACCTAATGAAGTCAGATAAACAAAATCACACTTTCCCAAATCTGTATAATCGCCAATCGGCGACTTTTCAAATAATAGCAATTCAGAGCATGAAGGGAATATCTCTTTGATATTCAAAAATAAATAAGCTTGCAATAGAAGTTCTTTGTCATAAGGAAAACTGACAACCCCCTCAAAAAATCTTTTAATGTCTTCCTGAGATTGGGGTTGAATTTTTTTGCAATATGCAACAAAGTTATTAACGTCACCTGCGGTCATGCAGTTTTTGCTCCTTCCCCCTTGTTACCATACGCCTACATGGCATCAAAAAATACCACGTACACAAGGAAGATCTCATCCGAAAAAGTAACTAAAAAAACGATTCAATCATGATATAGATACGTAAATTTACGGAAGACAAAAAGGCAAATTAGCTATTCAACTATTTCCTACTTTATATTTAGGAAACCACAGAACAGGTTGCTATCAACCAAAGAAGAGGTGACTAATAGCACTTTCTTTCATCAAACACTAGTCAGCGATTGTACATGAGCAGAAAATCTGGCGTTTTGAAGAGCCTGAACAGTTATTCTGGAGTCTTGTACCCAAAATTGCCGTCCAAAACGGACAAGTTGACGGGAATTTCCGGCTTGTACAATTCCTATGACTGGCACTTTTGCTTTTTCTCTCTCTCCTGATTGTTCTTGCAAAATTGTTCTGAGGCGATGCTGTTCCTCAATCGTACCTGCTTGTTGGGTATTGAGTTCCACTATCACCATCTTGACTGTTTCCACTGGTTCTGCATCTTCAACAATCAATTGAGTTTGCTCTTCGCGGCGATCTACTTTAGCCCAAATAATTAACCGAGAATCAACTTGGAGCAGTGAATTGATCTGCTCATAAATTTTAGGAAATACCACCGCTTCCGATTGTGCAGTTAAATCTTCTATTTGCAAAATCGCCATTGGGTCGCCTTTCTTGGTCATCACTTTTTTAACGCCATTTAGCATGACAACCGCACAAATGGTACTTTCTTCTTTCTGTTCACCAAGTTGCGAAAGGTTAATTGGAGCTAGAACACGCGCTGTTTTGCGTATAACTTTCAGGGGATGATCTGATACATAAAATCCCAAAAGTTCTTTTTCCCTCCGCAACTTGTCCTGTGGAGGAAAATCAGGAACCGTTTGAGCTTTGGGAGCAGATTCAAAGCTATTTTGAACTTTATTTTTATGAGTCGAAAATCCGCCACCTAACAAATCAAACAGATTTCCCTGTCCAGTGGCTCTATCTCTGGCACGAGATTGTGCCCAATCGTACACTAAACCTAAATCTTGGAGAAGTTGGTTGCGGTTGGAGTCGAATTTGTCAAATGCTCCACAGTAAATAAGCGACTCCAAAGTGCGACGGTTAACAGTACCCAAATCCACGCGATCGCAAAAATCACCCAAGGATTTAAACTCTCCTCCCTCCTCTCTTGCTTGCAAAATACAGGCTATTGCGTTTTGTCCCACATTCCGAACAGCTGACAATCCAAACAAAATCTTTTCACTCGACGGTGTAAAATCCACCTCAGAGCGATTGATATCTGGCGGCTCTATCTGAATATTCATACTCATACAGGTGGAAATATATTTCTGCACCTTGTCTGTGTCGTCACTGTTAGCCGTCAACAGCGCCGCCATGTATTCCAGGGGATAGTTCGCTTTCAAGTACGCAGTTTGGTATGTGACATAACCATATGCCGTTGAATGGGATTTATTGAAACAATTGGAAGCTATGAAGCCATCTCTGGTCACAAAATTATGGTCGCGCTCTACCCCAATGTCATAGACATTTTGCGTACCTAATGATTTTCGTGTAATAATTTTAGCCATTTTTTCCAAGTTCCTCAGATCTGTAAAATCAATTAATTTATAAAATTGACACCCAGCTAACTGGAATAATTATTAAGCTGATAAGCGTACACATTGCACTGTCTGGAAAAATAGCTTGCGAGGAAACCTCGCAACTCTTTTTTCGTTAAGGCTCTCAAGAGCGAAGCCGGAAACGTTCCGCTTCTGGTTCAAAAGTCTAGAGTCCAGATTTGCTTTTGACTTTTGACAATCCTCACGAGTCATTATGCAATTTTAATGCGTCACAGCTTAATTAAGTCCCAGCCGCTTTTGAGTAGAATACCTGCGCGGCTTAACTAACTGGGCAGAAATCGTCAAAGTGTACTAAAATCAAGGATTTGAGTCGTAAAGGGAGCAATCATGGCGTCCATCCGCAAGTTGCACACACAGCTAATTAAGAAAGAACGTTCTGCTGTTGAAATTACTACTGAAGCAATAGATCGCATTCAAGCATTAGAGCCGAAATTGCATAGTTTCTTATGCGTGACTGCTGAACAGGCATTAGAGCAGGCACGGAACGTGGATGCTAAAATCGCCGCTGGGGAAGAAATCGGCGTACTAGCAGGGATTCCTATTGGGATCAAAGATAATATGTGTACTAAGGGAATTCCCACCACCTGCGCCTCTCGAATTCTGGAAAATTTTGTCCCGCCTTATGAATCAACTGTCACCCAAAAACTGGCGGACGCTAGTGCGGTGATGGTAGGTAAAACCAATTTGGATGAGTTTGCAATGGGGGGTTCTACAGAAAACTCTGCCTTCAAACTCACCGCCAATCCTTGGGATTTGTCGCGGGTTCCAGGAGGTTCTTCTGGTGGTTCAGCAGCAGCTGTTGCAGCAGGAGAATGTGTTGTATCGCTAGGTTCCGATACTGGCGGTTCGATTAGACAACCCGCCTCTTTCTGCGGTGTTGTGGGGATGAAACCAACATATGGACTCGTTTCTCGCTATGGTTTGGTGGCTTTTGCTTCATCTTTGGATCAAATTGGACCATTTGCACGCACAGTAGAAGATGCAGCGATCTTATTGAATGCGATCGCAGGTTACGATCCCAAAGATTCCACCAGCCTTAAAGTTGAAATTCCCGACTACACCGCTAACTTAAAACCAGATCTTCCTAAAGGAAAGCTAAAAATTGGTGTCATCAAAGAAACCTTTGGTGAAGGTTTAGACTCACAAGTTGAAGAAGCTGTTCACAAAGCGATTGAACAATTAAAAGAGTTGGGGGCGGAAATTCAAGAAATCTCCTGTCCTCGGTTCCGTTCTGGTTTACCAAGCTATTACATCATAGCCCCATCTGAAGCATCAGCAAACCTAGCTCGTTACGATGGTGTTAAGTATGGCTACCGCGCTCCTGATACGGATAATTTGATATCGATGTATAGTCGCACCCGTGCGGCTGGTTTCGGTGCAGAAGTCAAACGCCGGATTATGATTGGAACTTACACACTTTCGGCTGGTTATTACGATGCTTATTATCTAAAGGCGCAAAAAGTTCGCACTTTGATTAAAGAAGACTTTGAAAAAGCGTTTGCAAAAGTTGATGTTTTAGTCTGTCCTACGGTTCCCACCACTGCATTTAAAGCAGGGGAAAAAACAGATGATCCTTTAAGTATGTACTTACTTGATTTGATGACTATTCCCGCAAATCTCGCTGGTTTACCCGGTTTAAGCGTACCATGTGGTTTTGATAACAACGGATTGCCAATTGGTTTACAACTTATAGGGAATGTGCTGCAAGAAGACCAACTGTTTCAGGTAGCTTATGCTTATGAGCAAGCAACAACTTGGCATCAGCGATCGCCGCAATTATAAGTTATGAGTCACGAGTTTTATTCTTAACTCCTCAACGCCAGTCGCTACAACGGAAGGGACTTCCCCAACGCACTGGCTCCTCTTCACTGTTTATTGACTGTTGAGTGTTTCTGGGGTAAATGTAACTTCCTTTACACGACCCAGATCTCCTAATGGTGTGGGTTCCTTGTTGTTAGTAGAAACCAATACCGCACCAGCGTTCCCAGAACGGATAGTCAACTCTTTTTGTGCTGTCCAGCTTTTTTTCTCTCCCTTGTTTAAAATTCCCTCAAATTCCGTTTTACCATCCACCTTCACGCGCAGCCAGGATTGATCTTGAAGCTCAAGAGTGAGTTCAAAGGGTACGGTCTCTGTTGTAGGAGATGCGGTTGGGGTTGGAGAGGTTGCTGCTGGCGTAACTTCAGGTGTAGGTACTGTGGCAGGTAAACTAGTAGATTCTACTGAGGGCGATGTCGTTGGAGTTGGGGATGCTACTGAGGATGAAACCTTAGGTGCAGGTGCTGTTTGTTGCTCCAAAGCAAGTGGTGATGATTTTTTTTGATCAGAAGACTCAACTGAACGTTGTGGATTGAGAAGATAAAATAGTCCGAGGGAAGCGCCAGCTAGTAACACGAGGTAGGGGACAACAAGAGGTACGTGTATAGTTGGTTTTTTATCTAAATCCTGCTTATCTTTATCTAAAGCTGATTCTTGATGAGTAGAACAAATATTGGCAACCGTTTGTGCTAAAGCAGTACCATCCAGTCCGATAGCATCTCCATAATGGCGGATGAACCCTTGAACATAAACAGGCTCTGGCAATTCTTCAAATCGGCCTTCTTCTAGAGCGTGTAAGAAAGCTAATCGAATACGTGTATAAGCTGCTATTTCTTCTAGACGTACTGATTTTTCTTCTCGGACTTGCCGTAGATGTGCAACTATTTCCATCAGTTGCTCTTCTTGAGCCTTGTTTAACAGCTTCACCGTCTTCTCCTCTTATCTTAACTAATGTTTAATCATTCAAAAAGAAACTACTTAAAGTGATGTACAAAATTTTACGTTTTTACTTATTTTATTTTAAATCATTTTTTGATAATAGATTCATAATTTTCTTAATATTAAAGTTGCTTTGTTAGGCTAATAATACTGTCTTTATAAATACTTACATGAGGACGAAGAAGCTGCAAGATCCAGTAGAATTACTGTTCACATTATTAGTTTGGGTAGGAGTCGTTGCAGCGACAGCCTATTTGGTTGTATGTATATTTCTGTTTTTTCAGCAACCTCGGTTCCTCTTTTTTCCCTCTCCTATTATTGAAACGACACCAGAGTTTTTTCATTTAGGTTACGAAGAGGTTTGGTTGCCTGTGAGCGCTAAATCAGGCAAGGTGGAACGCATTCATGGTTGGTGGATGAAAGCAAGCCAGCCGAATGCCAAAGTTTTGCTGTACTTGCACGGCAATGGTATCAACATTGGTGCAAATCTCGTCCACGCGCATCGATTTCATCAACTGGGATTTTCGGTATTACTAATTGATTACCGGGGTTATGGTCGCAGTGAAGGCGGTTTTCCCAATGAATCAAGGGTTTATCAAGATGCAGCGACAGCTTGGGATTACTTGGTCTACCGGCGACAGATTCCACCAAACCAAATTTTTCTTTACGGACATTCCCTGGGGGGTGCAGTGGCTATTGATTTGGCTCTCAAACACCCCAACGCCGCAGGATTAATTGTGGAGTCCTCTTTTACCTCAATTCGGAAAGTCATTGCTTACAGGAACAATTTTTGGATGTTTCCAGTCGATTTGATCTTGACACAGCGCTTTGATTCGATTATGAAAGTGCCAAATTTAAAAATGCCAGTTTTATTTATTCACGGTACTGCTGATGTCATAGTACCGGCTTTTATGAGCCAAGACTTGTATGCTGCTGCTCCCGAACCAAAAAAGTTGGTTCTTGTTCCTGATGCAGGACATAACAATGTGGCAGAAGTCGCTCCTTCTAGATATCTGCAAGCGATACAGTCTTTTGTTATCAGTACTGAGTAAAAAGGTTTACGAAAAATCGTTAGTGTTTCCTTGCACTTAAACTTATTGCTCAGAACTTAGGACTGTCTTCCTCATGTAATAACAACCCTTATAAGTCAACAATTAGGGTTAGCAAATCTCATAAAAATTGAATTAGTTTCTAATACGAATATTTTCAATAAGTATTCGTAAAAAATTAGCATAATATCTCCCTTTTCAAAGAGGAGGTTACTTTGTCATTTGAAAAATGAGTGGAGAAAATTCCTTTTCCTCTTTGCTTCAAACTGATAGAGCAGAACGATATCATTTAGCTAGCCAAAATTTTTACTATTTTTCTTAAATAAAAAAAATCACTACGTAACAATCCGGAAAAGTGACTAACATAGTAGAAGAGATTACATAGGTATAACTTCATTTTTAATTGCCGCAAGAGGCTCCTTACAATGGCTACTACATCGTTGTTTTTGTTAAAAATTCTCGAAAATTCAACCATTGAAATTTCTCAAGATGAATTGCGGACGCTTTTAGGTGAAATAGAAGCTGAACTACATCGAAGTAAAGTTTATCGTCGTGCTATGGCGATGTTGCAAAATTTGCTAGGCTCTTCCGAGCAAGCTAACATTTTGTTTAAAGCAGTAGGTAGAGAAGCTATTGGTTTGGCATTTCGACAATTTGTGCAACAGTATCAGAAAACTGAGCAGAACCAGCTACAGGAAGACAGCGCGAGTAAAACACCACCCGACGATTTATCGCATGATGTATCACAGTCCTTAACAAGTGTTAAAGAGGACCAAAAAACAACTATCGAGACTGATAGTCAAGCCAATTTACCATCAGAATCTCAGGTAGAAAGTCATACAGCCAATGATTCCATCAAAGTTAAAGAAGACAGTCCCAAAACAAAAACATCAATTGGGTGGCGAAATCCTAGTAGAAAACGCAGACAAGTTGAACTAGCCAAGCAAATCGCAGCCGAACAGCGCGTAGAAACTCTGCGGCAAATCGGTCAACAACTACGGCAAGTTCGTGAGTCCCAAGGTCTTTCTCTTAGCCAACTTCACGTTTACACTCACGTACCACTTCGTCACATGGAGGCAGTGGAGAACGGTAATTGGGAATTATTGCCAGAGGATGTCTATGTTCGTGGCTTTATCCGTGTCATGGCTAATGCTCTGGGATTAAATGGTACAAATATAGCTGCTTCCTTGCCTGCTCCAGAGCCAGTCACAGCAATTTTACCTTCCTGCTATCAGTATAAAAGTCGTTTTGGATTTGGAATAGGACTGCGTCCCGTGCATTTGTATGTGGGTTATGCAGCCCTCGTTGCTGGGTCAGTGGGGGGATTGTCAATCATGTCGTCTCAGCAAGCAAATGCAGACAGACTGATGAATACAGATGCAGCAACTCCAGCTTCTTCATCATTCACTGAGTCCTTGCAGGAAACAAAACCAACTTCTAAACCGGGGCTATCTAGTAGTGCTAATGTCACCGTTGGACCTGATATTGCTCCACCAGAAGCTCTTTAAGAGTGATGAGTGATGAGTTATGAGCGTCAACTTATGAATATAAATTACGGATTACAAAACTTTGTTTCATTCATAATTCATAGCTCTTAACTCCTTTGGCTAGATAGTGTAAATCTTGCATTTTAAGTACTTAGACCGAATTAATTACACACATTGTTTTCCCGTTCCCTGTTAAGAGTTCCCTGTTAAGAGTCTCCACAAATGGATTTCATTTTGCCCAACTACTTATGAAACTGTAAGTTTCATGTACTCTTTTGATACTCTTTTGAAAGTGACAAAGTGCAAGATTTGAGATTTATTACATTCTCATACCCTACATTCAGAAAAGCCAGAAGACTTGATGTATAGTGATTAATTATTGATAAAAGACAGCAATAGTTATTATGATTTGCTGCCTAAATCCCGAATGCTCTAATCCCTTAAATTCGGAAGGAACAAACTTCTGTGGGAATTGCGGGGCAGAGCTGATTTCGTTACTCAGGGGTCATTACCGCATCATCAAACCATTGGGAGGTGGGGGGTTTGCTCGCACCTACCTTGCAGAGGATGCAGACAAGCTTGATGAAAAATGCGTGGTCAAGCAACTGGCACCACAACTTCAAGGGAGCTGGTCACGTCAAAAGGCGTCTGAGTTATTTCAGCAAGAGGCAAAACGTCTACAACATTTAGGGGAACATCCCCAAATTCCCACCCTGTATGCCTACTTTAAGGAAGATAACTACCTGTATTTGGTGCAGCAGTTTATTGAAGGGCAGGATTTATTGCAGGAGTTAAAACAACAGGGTTTGTTTGATGAAGCAAAGATTCGAGAGTTTTTAAAAGATTTATTACCTGTCTTGGCAACAGTACATCAGCAGCAGGTGATTCACCGAGATATTAAGCCAGAAAATATCCTTCGCCGTGAAAGTGATGGTAAGTTAGTACTCATTGATTTTGGGGTGTCAAAGCAAAAGACGGAAACGGTAAACCCTAAACCAGGAACATACATTGGTTCGTTTGGGTACGCTCCATTAGAGCAAATGTATTCAGGTGAAGCTTATCCTGCTAGTGACCTTTATTGCTTAGGAGCAACAACGTTTCATCTATTGACTGGTGTTTCCCCCTGGACTATATGGATGAAACAGGGCTATAGCTGGATTTCTACCTGGCGGCAGTATTTAATACAACCGATAAGTCAGGAATTAGGGCTGATTATCGATAAGTTACTGCAAGAGAACTATAAACAGCGTTATCTCTCAGCAGAGGCCGTCTTACAAAGCTTGAATTCTGAGCTACCACCAGAGTCTACCCCAGTGTTTACAGTACTCTCGCCTCTTCAACCAAGAACACTAACGCCACAAATTCAACAGCAACCACCTGAATATCTAGCGCAGTTCTCCATAGAGAAATTATTGCCTTGGGCACTCTTGGCAGGGTCAGGGAGTTCGTTTCTGGCCCTCGTCCTTCTCTGTTCTGTCGCAACTATTTGGATTAGCTCTGGTTTATGGTTGATTATTTTAGTTGGATTAATCTTTGCCCAGCCTCGCTCAATTTTTGAAAAGACTTATTTGTTTATTGTTGCCGTAATTACGACATTATTTATTATCTTTATCTACAATAATTTGTTCATTGCGAATCCTCTCAAAGCTGGTATAGATGGATTTTTAGTTTTAGTCTTGCTAGTCATTCTTGCTGGATTACTGACATTTACTCTCTTGAATCTGTCTCAGCTATTGAACAGATTTATCTCTAAATATTTCTAATTTATTATAGATAAATTTTGTTTGAGCAAGGTCAGTTTTTATGAAAAATAACAAAGAAAATATCCAGGTAGTTATTTCTTTGAGTCTAGCTGGCTTACTGATAGGAGCTATTTTATGGTTATTAGGTAAAGTGATTCGTCCTGAGAGAGAGTATTCTGGGGAATTTCAACAAAATAATGTCTCACTTACTCCATCCTATATAAATTCACCTTTGAACCACCGGATGAGTTTGGGTGAGAAAATTTTTATCACAGAAGGAAGACCTCCCGACAAGGAAGCTGGAAGGAAAGCATTTGAAGCTGGGGATTTTGCCACTGCTGTTAGTAAATTCCAAGTATCTCTGCAAAATAAACGTAATGACCCCGAGACATTAATCTATTTGAACAATGCCAAAATTGGTAAATCGAAAGCCCTAAAAGTTGCTGTCGTTGTGCCGATTGGTATTTCCCTAAATGAAGCGGAAGAGATTTTACGCGGGGTGGCTCAAGCTCAGGATGAGGTGAATAGCAATGGAGGAATTAATGGGCTACCGTTGCAACTCCAAATTGTTAGTATTAATAACTTTGAAATTCTCAAACAGCTAGATACCGAATTAGTTAATGACCCTAGCATATTGGCGGTTGTAGGGTTTAGCCAAGATACATCGATTTATAACAAGCGCGGTTTAGTGATGGTTTCACTAGTCAATTCAAAAAAGCTATCTAAACCGACAAAATACATATTTTACGCTACTCCAAGTTCCGATGTTTTCGGTGATGCTCTTGCTAGCTATATTGTTCAAAAAGCTCGCCTCACGAACATCGCTATTTGTAGTGACTCAACATTCACTATCAGGAATGAAATTGTAGAAGTTTATACGGAATCAATACGTAAATATGGAGGCAGAGTCACCAGTACAGTTTGTGATTTGGGCGGAGCAACATTTCAGCCTAGCAGTTTTCTGAGTCGAACCATCAGCGATGGAGCAGAAGGTTTGCTACTCCTTCCCAGACCAGACAAACTCAATTCAGCTATTGAGGTGGCACGAGAAAATAAAGGCAGATTACCCCTGTTCGGTTTCCAAGCGATGTACACTGAAAGAACGTTAAAGTATGGGCAAGCGGATGTCAAAGGAATGATGCTGGCTGTATCTTGGCACCATGATGCTGTTGCAAGCAAATCCTTTGCTCAAAAAGCCATTCAGCTTTGGGGCGGAGACGTGAGTCCGCGAACTGCTACAGCTTATGATGCACTTCAAACAATTATCACTGGCTTGAGACAGGGTGACACCCGCGAGGAGTTGCAAAAGGCACTGTCTAATCCCGATTTTTCAGCTTTAGGAGCAACGGGAACGATTCAGTTTCCTAGAACAGGCGCGCGCCTCGTTGAGGCGCGCGCTTTGCGCGATGGGCAAAGCCCCGCCGTAGGCGATGCTCCCAAAGGGAGCCCCCCAAGGGATGATCGCAAGAGTGGAGTTTTTCTAGTCAAAATTGCGCCTTGCGATTCAAAACAGGCTTGCAATTCTAGCACTGGCTACCGTTTTAAACTTGTGCAGTAGTGACCACAAGAGTACTTCAACTTATTGGTTATTAACCCAAGGTGAGCTTCCAACGAACGCAATTCGTTGGAAGCTCACGTATATTTAAAGAAAAAACCATACCCTTGTTCTCTAGCCTGTGCAATTATGTCGAACCACTTTGCTCACGGTTATGCGTTACTAATTGGAGTTGGTAGAACTGTCGAATCCAGATATTCATTGCCTGTTACAGTCAAAGATGTGCAAGCGCTGAAGGCAGTGTTAATTGACCCAAATTTGTGTGCTTATTTAGATGATGCAGAACATATTTGCTTATTGCAGAATGAGCAGACGACGCGTAGCGCAATTTTGGCTGGACTAAGGTGGTTCATTGAGTTAGTTTAATTGAGCGCTTTAGCGCTACTACAAACCCATTATTTCTACATTAATATGGAAGACCGCGCAACTCTAGAACAAATACTTTCTACTGCTCGTATGGTGCTTGGGATACTGGAACAGCAAGCTGCAGGCTATACCAACTTGACTATTCCGGCTCACCTGAAGGTGGAATTAGAAGAGAAGCGCCAGGAAGTCACTAGCCTGGAGGCGCGGTTGAGCCAGTTACAGGGACGTCCGGCAACTTTGCCTGATAATTTACCTCGGTATGATGTTAATTTGCAACCCCAGAAAGCAAATCGGGAATTCAATCGCCAAGTTACGCAATTGCAACCGGAACTGGAGCGAAAAAGAAATGAACCAACAACACATCGGCTACCAGAAAGCAAGCAAAAGGAAGTTTTTATCTCCTACACCCACCGAGATGAGCACAGCAAATTATTTGTCGAGCAACTGGAGAAAGCATTTCAGGCGAAAGGCATCAAAATCATTCGAGATAAAAATGCAATCGGCTACAAAGAACGATTCCAAGAATTTATGCAGCGATTGAGTTGTGGCAAATCCGTGATTGTAGTAATCAGCGACCAATATTTGAAGTCCGAAAATTGCATGTATGAACTTGTTGAGATTGCCAAGAATGGAAAACTCTATAATCGAATTTTTCCCATAGTCTTAGCAGATGCCCAAATTTATAAGCCTATTGAAAGAATTAAATATATTAAGTATTGGGAAGAAAAAATTAAAGAGTTAGATCAAGCCATGAAAGAAGTTTCTGGGGCTAATTTGCACGGATTTCGAGAAGAAATTGATCTATATACCGAAATTCGCAATATGTTTGCTAGACTCACAAACCTGTTGAAAGATATGAATACTTTGACGCAAGATATTCATATACAATCAGAATTCGAGGCACTGCTCAAAGCGATTGAAGACAGTTTAGATGAGTAAGCTGAAAGTGATCGCACGGAGTGGCTTTAATAGAAGGCATTAGCCATTTATCGAGAGTTGGGGCATGACAAAAAAGAGGCGATCGCCCTCAACGTTCTGGCAGGACTCGCGCGATCGAAGAGGGGTGTCCGATAGGACGGGATGAGGTTAGTTTCATTGAGCGCTTCAGCGCCACTACAAACCCATTATTTCTACACCAATATGGAAGACCGCGCAACCCTAGAACAAATGCTTTCTACCGCCCGGATGGTGCTTGGGGTACTGGGACAGCAGGCTGCAGGCTATACCAACTTGACTATTCCGGCTCACCTGAAGGTGGAATTAGAAAAGAAGCGCCAGGAGGTGACTAGCCTGGAGGCGCGGTTGAGCCAGTTACAGGGAGTGCATCCGGCAACTTTGCCTGATAATTTGCCCCGCTATACCGATGTATTTGTGGGAAGAAAACAAGAAATTGCCCGTTGTTTAGAAGCACTGTCACCGGATGATCGCGGTTGGGGTGTGGCAATTGACGGTATTGGTGGTATGGGCAAGACGGCGTTGGCGCTGGAGGTGGCGCACCGTGCCCGTGAGCAAGCCTTATTTGATGCCTACCTGTTTGCTTCTGCCAAAACAACTTGGCTCTCAGCTGAGGGAGTGCGGCAAGAAACCCTCACCCTGTCTTCTCTCGATAGCTTTTGCCGGGAATTTGCCAAAGGGTTAGGGCTGGCAGAGATTGTGAATATGAATGATGCCACAGCGCGCCGCCGCGCTTTGCTTGATGCCTTGCGGGGACGACGCGCTTTGCTCATTTGGGATAACCTGGAAACGCTGAACACAGAAGAACGCGAGATGATTGCTGAGTTTCTGCGGAAACTGCCCACCCCCAACAAAGCCATCATCACTAGTCGCCGCCGCACTGGGGAAAGCGCCCTCACGATCCGTTTAGATCGTCTTTCGGAAGTAGAGGCTGTGGAGTTAATGTGGGCAAAGGGACGGCTATACCCCCGCCTTGCCCAGGAACTAAAGGCAACCAAGCCAGAAATATTGAGTGCTTTGTATAATGCTGCTGGTGGCAACCCCCTGGCGCTGGATTGGACGCTGGGACAGGTAGCGCACAAAGGCTGTTCCATAAGCGTTGCCCTAGAGCGGTTGCGGAATGCTGCCAACTCTGCGGATCTCTACGGGTTTTTATTTGCTGATGCTGCCCGTGATCTCTCCAAGAATGATCGCACAGTGTTGTCTGCCCTGGCTGTATTCCGGACACCTGCAACAACAGCCGCCCTGGCAGATGCGACGAATTTAGTTGTCAACGAGATCCAAGTTTCTGTAGAACGGTTGGTCACTCTATCTTTGGTGAATGACTTGGATGGAGAACGATTTGGACTGCACCCCCTTACCCGCACCTATGTCCGGGCAGCTTTGGACGGAACAGACACTGTTGGAGTGCAGCCCCTAGCGAGTGGTATCCGGTTTGACTCTGCTGCCCAACGCAAAGTCCTGCGCTACTGGGTGGACTATGCCCAGAAGTATGGGGGCGACGATAAAGATGCCTATCAAACCTATGACAAGTTAGAAGCCGAGTGGCAGAATTTGGAGGGGGTAGCAACAACCCTACGGGAAATGGCAGGCATCCCCAGCGCGCTGAAAGACCGACAAGCTGCCCAGATGCTGATCGATTTGGAAAACGCTTTGTATCAGTTCCTCTGGTTTCGAGGTTACTGGGATGAGCGGGTGCGCTTGGGTGAGTGGCGATATCAGGCAGGGCTAGCGCTAAGTCAATGGAGCGATGCTGGTTGGGGTGCTTATAATGTTGCTTGGATTTACAACTCTCGGGCAGAGACAGAACAAGCAGCAAGTTGGGCAGCCCGGATGGCGGAGGTGATGGAACGAGGTGGCAACCTTCGGAATAAGGCTACTACAATTCAGTTGCAAGGACTTATTGCAAAGCAACGTCAGGACTATGCAGAGGCGGAGCGGCTATATCAAGATGCATTAGCAATTTACCGGGAGTTGGGGGAGGAAAAAGATGAGGCGATCGCCCTCAATGATCTGGGAGGAGTCGCGCAATTGCAGGGACACTATGATCGGGCAGAGTCCTACTACAAGCAAGCATTGGCGATCGCTGAAAAGTTGGGTTTGAAACAAGAGGAAGCTTATATTTCTGGCAACTTGGGACTTCTAGCCCTTAACCGCAACCGCCCTACAGAAGCCCGCCTCTGGTACGAGCGTGAGTTAGATCTGGCGCAGGAGGTGGGGCGGCAAGAGTTGGTGGCTCATGCTCAAGAGGGGCTGGCGCGGGTTCTAGAGGAGGAGGGGCGCTACGCAGAGGCGCTACCCTTCGCACAGGCTGCTTTGGAAATCCGGGAGCGCCTGCGCGATCAGAACTTGGAGTTTTCGCGCGGGTTGGTTGAGCGGTTGCGGGGTAAGATCTAATACGGTTTCACTTTAAGGTTGATACAAATATAGAGCAGGGGGCAGGGAGCGGGGAGCAGAGGGAAAGAATTAGAGACCAATCATTTGTATCAGGCATTTCGTGAAATGGTATAATCCAAAACTTGTCATTGCAAGCGAAACGGAGTGTAGCGTGTCCGCATTGGTGTTAAGTTAACGTTTAACCATTGATTCCATGTTGGTTTTACCCCACCCCTTAAGAGTACTCCAAGTAAAAAAATGCCCAATTGTCATTGCGAATGGAGCGAAGCGGAATGAAGCAATCGCAAAGAGTTTGAGATTGCTGAGTCCTTCGGACACGCTACGCGAACGCTACACTCCGTTTCGCTCGCAATGACAAATTTTGGATCATTTATTTTTTGGAACACTCTAATCCCTTACCAAGGGGAGGGGAGGTTTTGGCATCAGACAAAACCGGGGTGGGGTGGAGCGAGATTGTGGGCATTCAGGAGAGCATGATCTAGCCTATTTATAAGGGTTTTAGCTTAAGTTGACACGTATGAACTCACGTTAACCCAAACAAGCCACATCTTCCTGTACCGACGAGTTGAGCAGTGTCCACAACTGCAAATCAGTAAAATCTGAAATTGTCAGAAATGCCCCTATTGCTGCAAGAACTTTTGAGTCCTGAGTGGATGTGACGCCAATAGTACGAATACCAGCACCAACAGCAGAACGAACTCCAGAGGGAGAATCTTCTAGTGCTATTGCTTGTTCTGCCGTGATGCCTAACCTACTCAGAGCAACTTGATAAGGTGCAGGATCTGGTTTACCTGCTATCTCATCCTCTGCTATGACAACTGTATCAAATGCTTCTTTTATTCCCAAGACTTCTAGCATGAATTGGACATTTAATCTAGGAGCGTTGGTGACTAAAGCACGTTTGAGTTGGTGCGTGTCTGTCCATGCTAGGAGTTCAGAAAATCCATCCAGTGGTTTAAGAAGATTTTTGGCTTGTTGGCGGAAAAGCGCTTCTTTTTCGTCTGCAAACTTTGCGCCTTCTTCTGGTGATAATTGTGGCAGTAAGTCTTCTATGATTTGTGGATTCGTCCGCCCGCTAATTCGAGATTTGTAAAATGCTTCATCAATGTCCATGCCGTAGCCTAACAGCATTTCCCGCCAAGCTTGGTAGTGTATAGGGTCAGTGTTGGCGATCGTTCCATCTAGGTCAAACAGAATTGCAGCTAGCATGGTTTTATAGGGTGTAAACTCTTGTAAAGTTTCATTACATAGTTTACATTGTTTTGTCTGACTTTGTAATTCTGTCTGCACTCTTAGGAAGAAGAAACTATAATTAGGCATCCAAATGACAACCTATGGTAGCTAGCACGAGTAAGGACAGACAAGTCATGCCCCTACTCGTTTCCTTTGTGTTTGTGAGAAAATTTTCTGTAGATTCCAATGTCAACCGCCAAAAATTCTTTTCGCGTCGATGCTCTACAAGTACAGGTTTATAACTCTGAAGTCGAACTGGCGCAGGATGTAGCGGAAATTGCACAAAAACATTTACAGCACACGCTTGAGCAAAAAGATGCTGCGGCTTTATTGCTGGCGACAGGCAACTCCCAAATTCAATTTCTTGATGCTTTGATAGCATTGGGTGATGTAGATTGGTCGCGAATTACCTGTTTCCATCTCGATGAATACTTGGGTATTTCCGCTGACCATTCTGCTAGTTTCCGTTACTATTTACGGGAATATGTTGAAAAGCGGGTTCGTCCCAAGGAATTCCACTATATAGAAGGTGATGCGCTCCAACCTTTAGCCCAATGCTCGCGCTACACCAAACTCCTGCAAGCACAACCTATTGATTTGTGTTGTCTTGGTGTTGGTGAAAACGGACACCTAGCTTTTAACGACCCAGCAGTAGCGGATTTTAATGATCCCTTGACACTGAAACTGGTGAAGCTGGATACTGTAAACCGCCAGCAACAAGTCAACACAGGGTCTTTTCCAAATTTGGAAAGTGTGCCGCAATACGCTTTTACTGTCACCATTCCAATGATTTGTTCTGCCAAAAAAATCATTTGTCTTGCATCAGCAAAGCGCAAGGCGAAGATAGTCAAACAGATATTGGAGGGCGATATCACCACAGATTGTCCCGCTTCTATTCTCCGTACACAACCGCAGGCGACGTTGTTTTTGGATGTAGATTCTGCGGCTTTATTAAAGAGTGAAGAGTGAACAAACAAGGGCGACGAGAGAATGGAATATAGCGGTTTCCAATTGCATAGATGACAATCTGATTTTTTGTGGGATGGGCGATATGAGTCGTCCTTACAGCTATTTTTAACCTGAGGGAAAAAACGCTTCCTTAATTGCCTGGGTGATTTGCTCTAGGTCGCTTTCATCCATCGGCAGTGGCGTCACTCCTTCCTCAGGTTCAAAGGAAATTTCTTGCCATTCACTGATGGGAATCTTTTGTTTCTCCAAACTCTGTAGCTCATCTAGCGTAGCGAAGACCATCCAAACCGAAAAGTCCGTGATCCGCAGTAACACCTCAGTCTCATTGACTAACTCATAGCTCCATAGTTGCAAAGAATTACAGCCGCCATCTTCAAGTTCTCCGCGTTCTCGGATGAGCGCTCTTGCTGCTGGCGTTAAAGTGCCTTCAACAACTATACAGCCCACCATTCCTGACCAAGGTTGTACAGACACTCCCTCAAGCGCTAAAAAATCTGGTCTGCTGCCACTTAACTCCTCCCCTCCTGGAAAGTACACCCGAAACCTATCAGCCTTTTTCAGGTAGAAGTCGAGGATGCCCTGCTGAATCTGTGGTGTGTCTTTAACTAGAAAACTTGAACGAGACATAGGTAGTGCTAAATAAGCAATCATGTAGTATAGCAGAAGTGTTGAAAGTTAGATTAAGCGACGGAAAAAACAGGGCAGAATACAGTATTGTGTTCCCAAACAACAAAAAATAATATTTAACATCCTCATTTCCTCAGTATGTCAAAGCGATGTTAATTTGTTAAGTCTCTCACTTTCCTAGTTTAACAATTTGCAAACATGTCCTAGCTATATGGTCTAAACAGCGATTCCTCTAAATTACCAACCTACAATGCGCGTGCTACTTGCTATTTTGATTGTTATGATCGCTCTGATTGGCTGTAATCAGACCAATACACCCCCGATCAAGCAACCGACTGCCCTCCAGCTTGCTGAATTCTCGCGTAACGCAAGCATTACACTACCTGCTTCTGCCCATGCAATTGGCTGGCACGAGGAGAATGGTATAGACGACGCGATGTGGTTGCAAGTGAGAATACCGACAAAAGATTTGCCACGCTTCCTGGAAAGTTCTCCTTTCCGTGGCATTGAACTTTCCACTAACGACACGTCTGTTTTCAACCTGTTTAAGATGTTTGTTGCTACTCCTCCGACTAAATATCGAGTGGGTCAGCAGCAGTTGCCAAGTGGACGATACCTGACAATGATGATCGACGAGAGTGCCACCCCAGACCTCATCGTCTATTTGATGTGGTATGAGACCTGAGTGCGATATTCTAGGAGCTAAAAAACGTTCTGTGTGGATTAATCGTTTATTGCCATCAACCAAACAAACCCAGCCTTCAGATGGAGTGGCTTTTACCCCAATCTGCTTAACCCGAACTCAGGTTATTTTTAGGTAAATAGACCACACTGTAAGGGCGAACGGCTCGCCCCTACGTTCGATTGTGGTAAAACTGCTGTAATTCAGGGCGGACAAGATGTCCACCCCACAAGAATTGTCAAGTGAGTCTATCTTTTTTCTCAGAACTTAGCAATCAGAACTCAGAACTGTGTTTAATATCCACTCAACATTCCTCGCTGCTTCGCCTGACGTTCAGCAAAATGAAAAAGTAGTAACCCTACAGCAAAATAGACAGCCCCATTGATAAAGGCTATACTCAATTTCGGAAAATTTAAACTCTCACCTCTTGCCATCAAATCGCGCAATAATCCCGCGCCAGGAGTCATGGGCAATATTGCTGCCAAAATTTTTGCTGGTCCTGTCCAAGTTTCTGTAGGAGTTGTTAGCAAAAATAAGAATGGAAACTGAGAGAGGGCTATCAGTTGCTGAATACGCTTAAATAATAAGGCTAAAGACCCCATTGCAAAAGCAAAGCCATTGGCTCCTAAAACCACTGCGACAAAGGGTAAAAGCAACGTTGGGGGAAAGTTAAGACGACTCCCAGTCAGCATCATGATGATAAAGAGAATACCGAGAATTTCAATCATCTGCAACGTCAAATTAGCCAATGTCCGCATTAAGAAAACCTTGATAGCACCATATCGTGAAAGGAACACTTGTTCTAAAGTGCCAGTTTGCGCCTCTTGTTGCAACTCGCCGGCAAGGTTATGCAGAGTGAATGTCATCAAAGTCCAAAGTACGTAGCCGATAATGATTGAGTCGAGGCGATCGCCTAATTGAAAAGCAGAACCAGCAATGTAACGAGCGCTTAAGAAAAGTCCATAAAAAACAGAGGCATAGACAAAAATACCAGCAATTGCCTCAACAGGGTAACGGCGAAACTGAATCCAGTTGCGGCGGAATTCACCAAGAAATAATTCAAACATTGCTAATTCTTCCTTCTCTAACTATTTGTAAAAAGATTTCTGTGAGGTCAGATTGCTCTTTTTCCACATAGTTTAGAGGTAGAGGTTTGAGAATACTGAAGACTTGATAGAGTAATTCTGGCTTGCTAACATAAATAATTTTTCCATCTTCAACATCAGCACCCATTTCTTCTAATTCTGCAATTATTGCCTTATCTAGGGTAACTTCCATTTCAATTTTGTAAGCTGTCCCAGAAAACTGTCGGATAAGTTCTTGTGTTGGTGCTTCTGCTAATATTTCACCCTTTTGGATTATGGCAATTTTATCAGAAAGTTTTTCAGCTATTGCCAGTTGATGAGTTGTCAACAAGATAGCGCAACCAGAAGCTGCAATTTCTTGCACTAAAATTTGCACTTCTTGCGTTGCTTCTACATCTAAGCCTAAAGTCGGTTCATCTAATAATAAAAGCAAGGGTTGATGAACTAAAGCAACTGCAAATGCTAGTTTCTGCTGCATCCCCCGTGAAAGTTGCTGCACTGGTGTACGGCGTTTGTGTAGCAAACCAAATCTTTCTAAAAGTGCGATTCCCGACTTACGCGCTTCGCGGTGGGAAAGTCCTTTTAATACCCCAAAGTATTCTAAATTTTCCTCTGGAGTCAGCCGCCAGTAGACATTGCGATTTCCTTCCAGCACTGCACCCATCTTTTGCAGTGCTGCTGGGTTGCGGTGGGGATCACTTTCAGCAATTCTCACCCAACCTGCATCCGGCTGAATCAGTCCTGCCATCATTTTAATACTCGTCGTCTTGCCTGCTCCATTCGGACCAAGAAACGCCAAAACCTCACCAGGGAGAATTGTTAAGGAAACGTTTTTGACTGCTTCCACAATTTGGTTGCTTTGGCGGTATGTTTTCTTGAGGTTGTAGGCTTCGAGTGCTTTCATGAGGAAAATACAGCAATAAAATCAGTATGAAATTGTTCAAAGACTTGCCTTGTCATTTGCACTTGTGTTAAGTTAATCGTCATTCATTTTTCTAAAGCAAGCTTGTTGCGGTAAGGGTTTCAGATCTCATTTTGTGCAACTTGAATGCTCATTAGCTTACATCAATTCTGAGAGGGAAAATTGCCGCTGTCGCTCTAATTCCTGAAGCCGTTGTTTTTCCGCATAGAAAGCCTGATAATACGATTGCCATTTTTCCGGTTCAGCTTCTGGATCGGTTTGATCAAACAGTTCCCAGAAGTGACGACAGCGCTTTTCACACAGCACCCTTTCCATGCAAGCAGTCGCTGCTTGGATCAACTTGTCGTGATGTGAAATAATATCTTTTTGGGTTTTCTCATTTAGATGAAATAGATGAGTCACCAATTTTATCTCCTCAGGAAACTCTAGGCATCTATCTTGCACAGTTGTTAATAAATCATCCTCTATTCCAGAGGAAATCTCTAAAATTTGTCGCCATAAAAATCGGTGATGGGAAAGGCTAAATTGCAAATCCCGAGCTTCTAAAACATCAACTATAATTTGACGATATTCTGGATAGTGCAAGTAAATCTGCAGTAATAAAGCCTCTGCCACTTTTAAAAGACTGCCTTCTTGAGATGAAACACTTTGCTGTGCTGCTACAGGTTGTTGCTTGATGAGTGGTGTTGGGTTACGGGGTGTGCTAGCAGGAGCAATTTGAGTAAGAAGATTCTCTACCCGTAGCTGTATAAGTCTGGTATCTCCTAAGCTAAGTATCTCGGCACAGTGGGAAATATAATAGTTCCGCGTATCACTATTAGTAATTTTTCTCAATAAATTCACCATCTGTTGAGATACTTGCTGGAAGTCAGCAGCCTGTTTCAAGTCGCGGTCTTTTGTGATTTGCTGAATTTGCCAATCTAGCCAAAGTGGAGCATTTGCTAATAATTCTCTATAATCTTCTGGATTGCGTCCTTGCAAGTATTCATCAGCATCTTTACCATCAGGCAAGTTGAGAATCTTGAGCTGGACTTCACCTTTATATGCTAGTTCGGCAATTTCTCCAATTGCTCTTTGGGCTGCATTTGTCCCAGCTTTATCAGCATCAAAGTTAAGTACCAACTGTTTAGAGTCGGTGTATCGTAAAACTTGCCGTACTTGTTCTATGCTAAGAGCAGTACCAAGAGAGGCGACAACATTATTGATACCAGCAGCGTGGAGGGCGATCGCATCAAAATATCCCTCCACCACCACAGCTTGATCCATTTGGGAAATCCCTGCTTTTGCCTTGTCGAGGGCAAATAAAGTTTTCCCTTTGATAAAAACTTCTGTTTCAGGTGAATTCAAATACTTGGGTTGTTCATCGCCTAAACTTCTGCCACCAAAGGCAATGACGCGCCCAAGGACATCGTGAATGGGAATCATCACGCGATCGCGGAACACGTCATAATAACCGCTCGATTCTTTGCGTGGTTTAATCAATCCCGCTTTTTCTACCAGTTGTACTGGGTAGCGTTTATCTTCAACCAGATAGCGGTAGAGTGTTTCCCAACCTGCGGGCGCATATCCGAGAGCGAACTGCCCAATTGTTTCTTCCGTCAATTGGCGATTCGATTGCAGATATTGCAATGCCTTCTCTCCACCATATCTCAGGGCGTGTTGATAAAACTGTGCCGCCACCGCAAGAACTTCATACAGTTGTTCGCGCAAAGATAGCTGACGCTGCAACTCTTGCCTTTGTTCAGGTTCTAGAGTTCTGACTGAAACTTGATAACGCCGCGCTAAATCCAGCACCACTTCAGCAAAAGAGCGCTTCTCCAAGTCCATCATGAACTTAATAGCATTGCCCCCAGCTTGACAGCCAAAGCAATAGTACATTTGCTTAGTTTGGCTAACCGTGAAACTGGGAGTTTTTTCTGAGTGGAAGGGACACAAACCCACAAAATCTTTTCCACGCTTGCGTAAGACAACGTGTTCCGAGACAACATCAACAATGTCAGCCCGTTGTTTAACTTCATCAATCGTATCTGGATGCAAGCGGGGAATGTGCATATTGGTGATTAGTTATTAGTCATTGGTCATTAACTTTGAACAAAGGACAAAAGACAAATGACCCTTCGGGTATGCCTGCGGCACGCCAAGGGCGAACGTAGTCGCCGTGACAGTTGGAAACCTTCTTGCAGCGCTGGCTCACAAAGGACAACTGATAGATATTATATTCTTGATGCCAAGGCACGAATGACGCTCCAGAATCGTTAATCACATAATTGTATAAAAGGAAATACTGAAAAATGGGACGTATTTTTATTTCAGCAGCTCACGGAGGCAAAGAAGCAGGAGGAATAGATCCAGGCTCAATCGCCGGTAGTACAAGCGAAGCAAAGGAAATGATTCTGCTGCGAGATTTAATTGTAACCGAACTCAGAGCGCGTAATTTTGAAGTTTTGGCGGTTCCAGATGACCTAAGTGCCCAACAAACTATTACTTGGATCAATTCTCGCGCGCGTCAAAAAGATGTTGCCCTAGAAATTCATGCTGATGCTGCGAGCAGTCCTTCTGTACGTGGGGCTAGTATTTTCTACATTGCTAACAATAATGAGCGCAGAAGTCATGCCGAACTGCTGCTGGTGGGGCTGATACGCCGCGTCCCTCAGTTGCCAAACCGAGGAGTCAAGCCAGACACAGCGTCGGGTTTGGGGCGTTTGGCATTCTGTCGTCAGACAGCAACTGCTTCTTTGTTAATGCAAGTTGGCTTTCTTACTAGCCCAGACGATCGCGCTTTACTGCAAACTCGCCGCCGTGACTTTGCGCTGGGAATTGCCGACGGAGTTACATCTTGGAGTCGTGTTGTTGATCCCGGTTCAGAGGGGGGAGCAGAACCAACATATCCGCCAATCAACATCAACATTAATGGGCAAAAGTATCCAGAGCAAGGAATACTGATTAATGGTAATTCTTATATCCCCATTGACTTGGTGGATCGCTTGCGGATTGATTTGTCGAAAGCGCCCAATGTTCGCCGCGTGACTTTAGCCAGCGTTGTTTACGTCAAAGCTGTTGAACTGCGGGACTTTAATGTTTCCATCTCTTGGGATAGCGCGAGTCGCACTCTGAATTTGCGCTCGATTCTGCAAATTAACTCTGGTCAAATTGACAAGATTATGTCTAACGGTTACACATCAGAAGTGCAATTGCAGCTATTTCTGAGAAACAACAATGAAAGCGCGATCGTGCAATTTCCTGACTTGCCAAAACTCTACCGGGAAGAAGCGACTATAGAGGGGGTGAACCATGACATTGCCTTCTGCCAAATGTGTGTAGAAACTGGATTTCTACGCTTTGGCGGTGATATCAGATCAGAGCAGAATAACTTTGCCGGTTTGGGTGCTATTGGTGGTGGTGTAGAAGCGGCGTCCTTTGAAAGTGCCAGAATTGGTGTTCGGGCGCAAATCCAACACTTGAAAGCTTACGCTAGTTTGGAACCATTGGTGCAGGAAGTCGTAGATCCAAGATTTCGCTTTGTGACTCGCGGTATTGCTCCATCAATCAATCAACTCTCAGGACGTTGGGCAGCAGATTTGGAGTACGGTAACAAAATTCTGGCAATGCTTAAAAGGCTTTATGAGTCGGCGGGATTAATATAGAAGGCAAAAGAAGGAGTTCTCTTGGAGGGTAACCCTGCCGTAAGAAACTGCGGTACTGGTCTCACCGCCTGCAGGACTTCTCTGGAGCCTCCGCAGGCTAAAAATTAGTCCGCGTAGGCGGACGAGCGTTTGTGTAGCCGCAATTTCTCATCGCCCAGTATTTTTGCATGCATTGGGATGCTCCCCTTTGTATTGATAACATTCTTACGGTTCTGCCCAACCGACAAACTACAAACTATTTCCTTTTAGGAATCACATATCTTATTCCACCTTTAGCACCAACACTATCATTTTTGTAACGAGGGATAATATGAATACTGGCATGCATCATATTTTGACCTGCATCTCGATTGATGTTCATTCCCACATTAAAACCATCAGGTTCAAATTCTTTACTAAGAATTTTTTGCACTTTGTTAACCATAAACCAACAAGCAGATTGTTCTTTAAACGGTAGCTCAAAATAATTACTAACGTGACGTTTTGGAATAACCAAAATATGACCTTTACTTACGGGATAACCATCAAACATAGCATAGGCAGTTGCTGACTCGGTTAGGATAGTTAGGTTTTTATGAGGGTTGCAAAATATGCAATTATTAGATGAATTTCTTTGTAAATTATAATGTGTATACTCGTATATCTCGCAATAATCATCTAAATGAATTGATTTAAATGGAAGTTTGACAATACACTGGTATGTAGTTTTTTTGTGAATATAATGTTCTCGAAATCCTTCTCTTCTTATATCCCTTCTTACTGCATAATACGCTTTACCTCCCGGCTTCAATAGATTCGATACTCCCATGAGAACATCCGCTTGTTCTTCAAGGAATAAAACATTTAAAACATAAAAGCAAATTATTGTGTCAAATTTCTCATTAGGGTATTGCGGGAAATAATAAGGGTCATAACCTGTAATGTCAAATCCTTTTTGTCGCAATAATTTAACATCATTGCCAAAGCCACAACCAAAGTCTAGGACTTTACCTTGAAGCATATTCTTATCTAACAAAAACTGTGCAGGTACTGATAGGTAAATTCTTTCTATTGCCGTCAGGTGGCTAAATTTATTTTCTTGCTTTTTCATATACACAATAGTATGTAGAGACGTTACATATAACGTCTCTACTGTATTCCACGCAACACCAAACCCGCTATAATTTTGTCTGAGGAATTGCAGCAATTCTGGATTCTGAACTATGCTGTCTTAAAAAACCTGATAATTTCGCGGACATGATCCAGAAATTGCCCATCAGTAGAAAGTTGGGCTATAGCCTGTCGTGCTTCTTTTGCCAGACGTTCATGTTCAGTCTGATTTGTGGCACGTAATTCTTCCACACTAACGGCAATACGGGCTAATTCTTTGCGAGTTTCTTCTAAATAAGTTTGTTGATTCGCTGCTAAGGAGTAAGGCTGTTCTGGGTTAAGTTGTTCTTCTAAGCGCTTAACGGTTGCTTCTATAGTGTCGAAACGGGAACGGAGTTCTACAATATCTTCACGCGGGTACTTCCATTCTTGACGAATCATTGTTAACCGCGCATATAAGTACTCATAGGCACTGATGGCTGGACGTAGTGCTGTTAATAACAAAGCAGCACCAGAACTGACATAGCCGACTGCACTAATACCAGTGGCAGCGAGGGTGTAAAGACCAACAGCTGAAAATAAGTGTAATACCAATTCACTAAAACTATGATACAGATAAAGAAGGAATAAATATCAACGAGCAAAGATGGCTGGAGTCACCAAAGTAGAAATATATGAGTCAGCAGAAGAATTACAGGAACTGCTGAGAAAACAAAAAATAGTATCAAGTCGTGAACGGATTCAAGCGTTGTATTTGCTGAAAATAGGTCATGTAAAAACAATACAGGATGTAGCGGTGGTGCTAGGGAGAGCAAGGGTAACGGTACAAAGATGGTTGAAGGACTATACCGAATCAGGAATAAAAGGTTTATTGTCAACGAAAAAGAGTCCAGGAAGACCGCCAATGATTAACTTACAAGCAAGAGAGCAGCTAGACAGAGAACTTCAACAGCCACAGGGATTTAAAAGTTATGAAGAAATACGAACTTGGTTAAAAGCAGTGGAAGGGATAGAAGCATCATATAAAGTAGTACACGACACAGTGCGCTATCAAATGAAAGCGAAGCTAAAAGTACCGCGAGCCGTAGGTGTCAAATACGATAGTGAAGCAGAATTGGAATTTAAAAAAAACTGCCACAATACCTAGAAGTAATTAAAAAACACATCATAGCACCAGTCGATAAACAAAAAAAAATTAGATATTGGTGTGGAAACGAAAGCCGTGTGGGGTTGAAGACTGAACCTGGGAGATTAATTACGACAAAAGGAGTCAAGCCCATCGGCATTATGCAATGGAAGCGGGATAATTTTTATTTATATGGATTAGTAGAACCATTAACTGGAGAGCATTTTATTTGGGAATTCTCTCATTTAAATACAGCTTGTTTCAATATTTTTTTAGAAAAATTCTCAGAGACTTATTCTCAAGATATACATATTCTTCAGTTAGATAATGGAGCGTTTCATTTTAGTCAGCATCTCAAACTACCAGAAAATATAGTTTTGTTATTTCAGCCTCCGCATACACCTCAAGTTAATCCAATTGAAAGATTGTGGGAGGAGGTTAAAAGGCATTTAACTTGGGAAAGCTTCTCAACTTTAGATGAATTAAGAGAATTTATTTGGAAGCGATTGGAACAATTAAACACATCAATCGTTGCTTCTATTACAGGTTGGGATTTTATTCTTGATGCTTTATTTGTATCAGGCTTTTCGTGAAATGGTATAAGGCAAGAGCAACCAGAAGCGATCGCCGTGCCAAAACCTTGACGTACTCCAGTTGTTTCTCATCCACTGGAATTCCTTTTTCAGTTGATTGTGCCCCTTCTGCCAAAACTTCTTTTGCCTGAAAATGGACATTCCACGGTACAGTCACAATCACCAAAAGCCACCAAAAGCTTGCGCCGCCAATCACCCAGTCAAGGAAGTTGCCAGCAGGTATATGAAACCATTGCAGCACACTAAAAGCTAGTAGTACCAAAATCACAATTCCAATACTGGAACTGATCAAAAAGTTAAAAGACATCTTGTCCTATCTCCCGTAAAGGTATCACTTTCATCTTGGCTACGGGTTGGATGTGAGGCAGAAATGCTTGTGATGGTTTTTTGAGTTACACACAGAGATTAGCTAATGGCTAATAGGGGTAAAGACATTCGATTCCCCACACTGAACAATTGAGTGATTCCGATAGTGTGTGCTAGTCAATGTAAGCAATTTATTGGATGAGGTAACTGCGCCAAACTGATTGAGTATTTTTGCCACCATTCTCAGGAAGCAGCAACCGCCAAGTTTTACCTTCTCTTTGGAGTTGCAGGTAAACTTCAAAAGGTTTTTGAGGTTGTGTTAGCCGTCGTTTTGGGAGCTTAAATGTGAGGTTGTAAACTCCGCGAACGCGGTAAGTAGGTAAATTTTGAATCGTCAGGGGTTGTTCCTGAGTAATTAATAGCCGATGAATTTCAAATCCCTGAAAATTCAAATCTAGCTGTTGGTTGAATTGCTGCTGAGTTTTCTCTAATTCGAGTGCAATTGCTTTTTCCACGACTTGGCTCGTTGGTGCAAGAACACTTGTGGTACACGCAGTTAATAGTCCCAACAAAATTAAGCTGATTATTAATCGCACCATGACTGTGACTCCTTTATACTCGTGTCTAGTATTCCAAATTGATAGGTATAGGCTGTAGCTGGTGCAAATATCCCTTGTCAATTTAGAAACATTCTGAAGCTAAGCTGCTTTGCAAGTTCAGGCTTAATCAAAGTTTACACTACAACAAATAAGTAAGACTGCGGCTTCTACTCATTGCCGATGACGTTGTCTGTATCTGTCATTCAGTAATTTTATTGAGTTCAATTAATATTTTTATCAAAAAAAATATCCGGAAAGCTGGTTTTTAGGTTGAATATTCAAAAATAGTAAAGCACGGTCATCTTGTAGCCATTTTTTGTAAAGCAAATATAAAGTTTGCCCATGTGAAGACAAATCATTGGACACTTAACCGTAATTATACTTAAAATATTGGTCAACGTATTTGTTAAAGAGATTACCAATAAGATGAAGACTATTGCGACACAGGTGCGTAACAAAATCCTAAAAAACCTTTATGAGGTTTCATTTGTACGAAATCCTGCTGAGTTTGCTTATCACGTAGCATTAGAAAAACATAGGAGTCATCTACCTGTTCTTTCGAGTACTGACTGGACTATAGTGGAGACTCTTAAAACTGAAGGAGTTGTTGTCACTTCATTAGAAGAACTTTCGATTCCTTCTACTCCACAATTGCTCCAAGCTGCAGAAAAATTAATGCCAAAAATCTCAGGAGTTATTTTGGGCGATGAAAATGAATTTGTTGTTCATGCAACCTCCCAGCAGATGATGGAGTATCCAGAGATTTTTCTTTGGGGATTAGAACAACGGTTACTAAAAATTGCTGAGAATTATCTTGGTCTACCAGTAGCGTATCACGGAGCCTATTTTCGGAGAGATATTGCCAACCAAGTTGAGAGAAAATCAAGGTTGTGGCATATGGACTCAGAAGACCGAAAATTGTTTAAAGTTATTGTTTATTTAAAGGATGTCAATGACGATGGTGGTCCGTTTGAATATCTTCCACAGTATCTCACTGCAAAAGTCGCTGATTCTTTGAAATACAAATATGGTTACATCAGTGATCAAACTATGCAACAGGTGATGTCCTCATCAAATTATAAATCTTGTACAGGACTATCTGGCACGGTAGTTATTGCAGGCACTGGTAGTGTCTTTCACCGAGGAAAAATACCTGTAGCTTCAGACAGATTTGCAGTATTTTATGATTACACTTCTCGACAACCGAAATTTCCTTTTTATTGTAAATCTTCCCTGCCAACGGAGGATTTACATTTACTTTCACCAATGTTTTCTGAAAGTCAAAAGCAGTGTGTTTTTTGGCGACCACAATTTTAGCAAGAGTATTGTGGGTGAGAAACAGAAGTAGGAATCGCGACTGGAAAAATTATGTTTCAAACCTCACGAAAGTAAGCTGGATAGCAGACGTTCCCATTGATATTTATCAACGCACTCGGTTGGAGTTCTAGTATCATAAATGCCTCATCTGGAATTGGTAATGATGAGCGCAAGCCGAATTGACTCGCCTTTTGAAAACCAAAGCGCCTGTAATAGTGCGGATCACCAACAACAACAATAGAATGATCTAATTCACGACACCTTGATAAACCTACCTGCACTAACTGACTGCCAATACCTTGGCGCTGGTACGGAGGTGTCACAGCTAGCGGTCCTAATGCCAGTACTGGAATATGCTTTGGTGCTTCAATGACAATGCGGCTGAAAAGAATGTATCCCAGCACATCCCCATTTTCTATCGCTACAAGGGATAATTCAGGTATAAAATTTGGGGAGTTGCGGATTTTATCTACGAGTTCTGCTTCTTTTGTTTGACCAAAAGCATCCGTTGCCTGGTTTGAATGATTAGACTTAGCTTAGGTAAAACAGGAGTCCAACCCCAGCTAAAGCAATCACAACACCAGCAATTGCTCTGATACTAACTTTCTCACCCATCCAAATAGCAAGCGGTATAATAAATACTGGGCTAGTCTGCAACAGGGTTAAGGCAATTCCCGCAGCAGTGAATTTAATCGCTGTCTGTTGCAACCAGATTCCTAAGAAAGTGCCACAGAAGGCAGCAAAGATTGCTGCTAAAACTACTTGGGTAGATTGTAATGTTTTTAACTGAAAACTGCCCTGTCTCCTGGCAAAGGGTATCCACACCAAGAGAATCAACACGGCTGCAATCAAGCGCAACAAGGCTGCCCACAACGGGCTAACTCTTGTATTTGCCAATGCAGCACGGGAGAGGACACCCCCTGCTGCATTTGCCATTGCTGCTAACAAACTAAAGCCTATTCCCTGCCATAGGTGCGTTGCGGAACTATCGCTTGTATTGGGAGTGCGTTCTGTCACCACCCAAGCAACTCCCAGTATGGTGAGCAAAATTCCGCACCAAGCACTAACGTTTAGCCGTTCTTGGAGAAAAATCAGCGCGAGTACTGCTGTGATGGGTGGCGCAAGAGTTCCAATGAGCAAGACACGACGTGCCCCAAGGGAATTTATAGCTGCCAAAAAAGCTGTATCGCCCAAGCCAATGCCCACAACGCCACTGAGGAGGAGTAGACACAGAGAAAGTGGTGCAATGTTGGGAACCAATTCGCCACTGATGAGGATGGTGAGCAACAGGAAGGCGATCGCAACTATTCCTTTTATTAAGTTGAGTTGCAATGGCGGGATACGCTCCCCTAAGCGACCATATATGAGCGATGCCACAGCCCACAAACAGGCAGCAGCCAAAGCTGCTATTTCTCCTTTGAAACTTGTCGAAGAGAATTTTAAATAATTATTAAAAATAAGATACATCTCTTTTATTACGACGAAATTCTTTAATATTTTAAGATAAATACCTCTATAAACTTTAGCACTCTATGGAGTTTACTGCTAATTTTTGCAAAACAAACTTTAGCAATCAATGTACCTTATTGCTAAATCTTTCTGGGAACGATTTTTAGCACTCTCAATGTTCAAATGTCAATATTTGTATGAAGTTTAGTATCTATCAGATGTGGTTTAATATGATTTTTTATATGTCATTCAGTGGTTTTTAAGAAATAACATCTTTGGAGAATTCTGTTTGAATAAAACTCCTATAATAATTTGGAGCATTGGAATGAAATACACTTTCGACATCGTAGGCGTATCTCCAGTTTTGGATTTTTTTAGTCATCAACAGCAAAATTTGCAAATATGCCAGCATCAAGGAGTGGAATACGTGGGAAATCATAAGTGTACACTTGATGCCTTTATCAAATCTGTAGAACCATTGCCAAAAAAATGGGGCTGGGATATGGATGAAGTGGTAAGTACTGTTATTGAGTTCTGGATGAATAATTCAGAAAGTATTTGCTATTGGAAATCGCGTTTAGTGGATGCAGGTAGCAATAATTTACTAGTGGCAAGGGTTGCGGATATTAAGGCTTTAACAGGAGAATTTGAATCATTACTTGGTGAGCAGTGGTGATTTCTTAGCAACATAATTTGGATGACATCACCAAAGTATAGCAGTTCTCAATTTCATGCACTATACGGTAGGGACAGGGCATTCTGTGCTCCTAGTGTGTTTAACCCAATTGAGAACTGCTATATTTCTGGCAATTAGTCGTCAAGGGTCTGGTGATTATTGTGGCGGTGACAATTGACCGACTTCGCAGACGCTCCCGGCGGTGAAGCATGAAAAATGCAAAATAAAAAATGCCATTGCTGATTGAGGGGTGATACTAAGTTGCGTTCAAAGAACTAATTCTCAAATGTGGAAAATAGGTCATTGAACGCAATATTGAACACCAAACATTCTCTCCATTAAAATTAATCGTAAAGGATCTAAACGCACATACCAAGGCATTGGTTCGTCTTTGAGAGTTGCCCATTTCTCCTTAAAAACCTCCGCTTGCAAGTGGTAATCATTGTTGTGAGTAGATGGTTGATGCAGCTTGAGAAACAGCGTCATTCGGTGTGGCGTTTCACTCGTTCTCGCTAGCCAGCAAGGAAAGGTATTTTCTTGATTGGAGTTATTGGTAAGAATAATTTGATGGGCACGAATTCCTAAATAAGATAAAGCATCAGGGATAGGTTCGATGAGCTTCAGGGTACAATCCCAATCAACTGCTTTCACTTGAGTTGATGTCACCGCAACAGCACTCGAGAAGTTTTTACATCCTGTTAATTGGGCAACACTTACAGTGGCTGGGTGTTCAAAAATGTCGTATTTAGTGCCAGAATGAATGACTTTTCCTTTCTCCAGAACGAGCAAATTAGGACAAACTCGATAAGCCTCCTCCATATTATGGGTCACAAATAGAGTCACACCTTCGTAATTCGCTAATGTTCCTACCATTTGCTGCTCTAGTTGGCTTCGCAGGTGGGTATCTAGTGCAGAAAATGGCTCATCTAATAGCAGTGCTTCTGGTTGACTTGCTAAGGCTCTTGCCAATGCCACTCTTTGCTGTTGACCGCCAGAGAGTTGATGTGGATAGCGCTCAGAATATCCTTCCAACTGTACTGCTATAAGTTGAGTTTCGACTTGTTGTCGAATCGCTGTGGCAGAAAGTCCTTTGGACAAACCAAATGCAATGTTTTGCCCTACAGTCATATGCGGGAAGAGAGCGTAGTTTTGTACCAGAAAACCAATACGGCGATCGCGCGGTGGCAAATTAATCCCTTGTTGCGAATCAAACAACACCCGCCCATTCAGGACAATCCGACCTCTTGTCGGTGTTTCTATCCCAGCAATGCAGCGCAGAATCATGCTCTTTCCAGCCCCAGACCCTCCTAATAATCCCAAGGGTTGCTTATCAGCGCTGAAAGACACTTGCAAGCTGAACCCAGGCAGCTGTTTTTCAATGTCAACCCAAAGCCCAGAAGACGACAAGGGGAGAAGGGGACGCGGTGACGCGGTGACATTTTCTCTCTGGGCGTCTGGGCGTCTCCCTCTCTCCGTATCTCCCCCTCTCCCCCTCCTCTTCCCCTGAGTTTCCTGCCAATAGTTAACAGCAATAATGCCAGATAGAGAAATAGCCATGATGGCAACAGCCCAAAACCAAGCTTCGTCCATTGCTCCGCCTTCCACAGCAAAATAAATTGCCATTGGAATCGTCTGAGTTTGCCCTGGAATATTTCCTGCTAACATCAGCGTGGCACCGAATTCACCCAACGCACGGGCAAAAGCCAAGGTGGTTGCTGCTAAAATCCCTGGCACTGCCAGTGGTAAACTAATTCGCCAAAATATTGTTGATTCTTTTGCACCAAGGGTTCTCGCGACTCGCTTTATGTTGGTATCTATTTGCTCAAAAGCACCTAAGGCAGTTTTATACATTAATGGGAAGGCTACCACAGTGGCAGCGATCGCTGCACCGTACCAGGTGAAAACGACGCTCCAACCCAAAGGCTCCATAAGTTTCCCCACGGGACCATTTTTACCAAACAGCAGTAGCAATAAAAAGCCGACAACCGTGGGAGGCAAAATCAAAGGAGCAACAAAGATTGCCTCAATCAAAGATTTTCCTTTTCCTCGATATTCCAGCATCCAATAAGCAGCAGCAATACCAAAGAAGAAGGTAATAAATGTTGCAAGTAAAGAGGTTTTGAGGGATATCCACAGAGGAGAAAAATCAAGGGGCATAAGACATTCAAAATTTCAAAAGTAACACCGTCCAGAAAAGTCAGGATTCGTGTTTTGCTCCTTGGCAGAATGGCAGAATCTCAGTTTTATAGAAATTCACTCAATCCCAACTAAATTATAAAAAAGTTGGTAATCACCTAATGTACACAGTAAAACAGTTTTTAGAGACATCCAAAAGGTAGATAAGGTTGAGTAGTATTTTATTTAGCCATTCTGTATCCGTACTTTTCAAACAAGGTTCTTGCTGATTCACTCTTTGAGAAACTGGACAAATGCTTTAGCTGCCGTGGCATTTTTGCTGTTTTTCACAACTGCGACTGGATACACCACTGGTGAATGGGATTTCTCAAGTGGTATATGCAACGGTCTTTTAACACGTATAAATGAAAACATTATTTGAAGAGTTATATATTTTGCAGACGGTAGCTAAATCAAACAGATTTTATATATTAGGGAGTAGGGAATGGGTAGTATTCCCATCACCACTCCTCACTGACCACTAATTAGCTGAAGACAAAGTTAAACCTATAACAGCTTAACGGGTTGTTGCTGGGACTTTTGATGCTTGAACTATAAACCCATATTTCTTCAGTACAGCCTGAGCTGGCGAGCTAGATAAGAACTTAACAAACTCCTTGGCTGCATCAGGATTTTTACTGCTTTTGAGCACTGCCATCGGGTAGACAATCGGAGAGTGAGACTTTTCACTAGCGACAACTGCAACTTTCACCTTGTTCGAGATTTTGGCATCTGTTGCATAAACCAGACCAGCGTCAGCGTTTCCACTTTCTACGGACGCCAGCACTTGACGTACGTTGTTGGCATAGACAAGTTTGGGCTTGACTTGCTGCAAAATGTTCAAGTTTTGGAGTACTTGTTCGCCATATTGACCAGCAGGAACGCTCCTGGGTTCGCCTATGGCAATTTTCTTCACCTTGGCATCTGTGAGGGTGTTGAAGTTGGTGACGGTTGTCGAATTACTAGGCACAACCAAGACTAGACTATTGTTTGCTAAGTTAGCACGGCTTCCGGCCAGCAACAGCCCCTTTTGCTCCAAAGCATCCATTTGCTTTTTTGCAGCAGAGATAAAGACATCCGCCGGTGCGCCTTGCTCTATCTGTTGCTGTAAGGCACCAGAAGCACCGAAGTTATAACTAATATTGACATTTGGTTTACTTTGTTGGTAAACCGTCTTGATTTCTGCCATCGCATCTTTGAGACTGGCGGCAGCCGAGACGAGTAGATTGGCCTTTGACTGTGCTATCACAGGAGATGGGTCAAACAATCGCAAGCCAGCTGTTAACAGCAAGCTAGCAACTGCTATGCTGAGGGTAGCAAAAAGTTGTCTTCTTTTCATAGGAGAACTGGACTGAGATAGATTCTCTTTCAAGGAATTTATAGTTGGTAGGATCGTACCAGAATAACCCCTAAATTACCAATCTTATTGGTATAGTGGCAATGAAATCAGTGCGTATCAGGGCGCACGCTTTCGCTGTATCCGGTTTTAGGAAGCGCCTCGGCATTGAGCACTAACTACACGTGCGAGTAGCATTGTGAACAAGGCTTAACCCGGATTTCTCATTTGTGAGAAATCCCGGGTTAATATTCAACTTGTTCTAAGATCAAGTTTGGTGAAACAGTAAGAGTTAATTTTTGCTATTGACAGAGGCGAATTAAACAAAAATAGCTAACCCTAGAATGCTGTGTGGATGGGAAGGTATTTTCAGTTTATTTAAGCCTCACTAATTTATTTAGTGTGAGGATGACATTGAATGCGAGTTTTACTCCTATATCCCCTTTTTCCTAAATCATTCTGGTCTTTTGATAAAGCCCTAGAACTGATTGGTCGTCAGGTGACAATTCCCCCTTTGGGGATAATCACAGTTGCGGCTATCCTCCCTCAGACTTGGGAGTTCCGCTTGGTAGACCGCAATGTGCGCGCTGAAACTGAAGCAGACTGGGAATGGGCAGATTTAGTGATTATCTCTGGCATGATTGTCCAGAAACCAGATATGCTGCACCTGATCCGTGAAGCGAAGCAACGCGGCAAACTGGTGGCGGCGGGCGGTCCCTACGTTACATCTGTGCCTGAGGCAGCGCAGTCAGCAGGGGTAGATTTTCTAGTTTTAGATGAGGGCGAGCTGACCCTACCTCTATTGGTAGAGGCACTGGAAAGGGGTGAAACTTCTGGGATATTACGTGCTAATGGGGAAAAGCCAGATGTCACCCATACACCTATTCCCAGATTTGATCTGCTGGAGATGGAAGCTTACAGTGATATGTCGGTACAGTTTTCGCGAGGCTGCCCCTTCCAATGTGAATTCTGCGACATTATTGTGCTGTATGGGCGCAAGCCACGCACTAAAACCCCAGCCCAACTGCTAGCTGAGTTGCAGACTCTCTATGATCTGGGCTGGCGGCGCTCGATTTTTATGGTGGATGACAACTTCATTGGCAACAAGCGTAATGTGAAGCTGTTGCTGCGGGAACTAGGTCCTTGGATGGCAGCCCACGGCTACCCCTTCCGCTTCTCAACTGAAGCCTCGGTGGATCTGGCACAGGATCAGGAATTACTAGATTTGATGATTGCTGCCAACTTCAATGCTGTATTTTTGGGCATCGAGACACCGGATACAGATAGCTTAGCCTTGACACAAAAATTTCAGAATACGCGCAACTCTTTAATAGAAGCCGTGCAGAGAATTAATCGCTCAGGGTTGCGGGTGATGGCTGGTTTCATTATTGGCTTTGATGGGGAAAAGCCAGGGGCTGGCGATCGCATTATCGAATTTGTGGAAGCTACTGCAATTCCTCAAGCCATGTTCAGTATGCTTCAAGCTTTGCCTAGTACAGCACTGTGGCAACGACTGGAGAAAGAGGGACGTTTGCTGGATGGACAACACAAAGACGCTAACATCAACCAAACAACGTTGATCAACTTTATCCCGACCCGTCCTGTCGAAGAGTTAGCCCGCGAGTACACAAAATGCTTTTGGGAACTGTATGAGCCGGATCGCTATCTAGCGCGAGTCTATCGCCACTTCGCCCACATGAGACCAAGCCCTAATAAGAAAAAGTTCCGGCGACCTGGGTTAAAGGATATTCGCGCCTTGCTAATTATTTGTTGGCGACAAGGACTCAAGCGTAAGACACGCTTCCAGTTCTGGCATCAGATATTCTTAATCATCCGGCACAATCCGGGAGTGTTTGAACACTACATCATCAACTGCGCTCACCTGGAACACTTCATCGATTATCGCCAAATTGTGTGTGACGAAATCGCCGCCCAACTAGCTGAAATTGTCGTTCAAGAACCAGATTTTACTCCTCAAACTCCTGAGGTAATAGAAGCTGCTGTACATTAATTTTTAAGAAGCTGTGCTAAATCTATCCATAGGCTATCCGTTCTGTAATACCGACCCATAGCTACCAAGGTCTAGACAAGGCTGGGCATTTGGAGCTATGGCGTTTACTTCCTGGTTCATCGTGGTCTTAGCAGTCATGCTAAGAGGTTTGTCCACTCCGCAGGCTATCCCGCGTGCCTCCTGCGGAGGAGTTAACGCGCTACGCGGAGCGCGTAGCGCGTACCTTAGCCCATATTCCATTCGCCATGTGTTTCTGCCAAAGTGGGATCCAGCGATTATTTCAGCGTCATCGCTCCATTTTTACTTCCATCACCTTGCACATAAATCTCTCTGATTGGGAAGGGGATTTTGATTCCTTCTTCCTGATAGCGTTTGTGCAATTTTTTTATAAATAAATGTCTAGCTATACGTTGGTCAAAAAATTCATTAACCCGCATATAAAGTGTAAAATTTATGCTAAAATCAGCAAATTCGTTGAATCTTATATAAGGTTTATTTGCTATTAATTCAGGTGCAATTTCCTGCATAACTTCCTTAGCAACCTCTACAGTCACTTTTTCGACTTGTTCTAGATCGCTATCGTAGCCAACTCCTACACTTATCGTTAATGTGATTTCCTTAACTGGCAGATGATAGTTAGTGAAAATAGCAGAAGCTAGCTTAGAATTTGGTACTATTATAACGTTATTGGAAAGCTCTTTTATAGTGGTATTTCGCCATGTTATATCTGTAACGTAACCCTCATGGTTACCATCATTAAGTTTAACATAATCTCCTGTTCTGACTTGCTTAGAAATCAGTAAATAAAAACCAGAAAACAAATTTGCTAGGGTATCTTGAAGTGCTAAACCAACTGCTATACCACCAATACCCAACGTTGTCAGTATTGGTGTAATTTCAACTCCTAGCGTTTGCAATAGGATTAATGTACCCAGAACTAAAACGATTGTTTTGGCAGCATTGGAAAGGAGTGATGCTGAAAGACCATCAGTTCTGCGAAGAAATAAATTGACAAACCCAGCAGTTAGTCTGGCAAAGACGACTGTAACTGTATATAAGAAAGCACCAACAATGATTTTTCTGAGTAATTCTGCAACATCTGGCTCAGGATGATAACTAATAACTGCACCATAAAACCCAGCAAGCACACACCAAAAGAAGGGCATGCGGTTCAATGAGCGAAATATAATTTCATTTCCTGGAATTTGTCTGCTAGAAATAAATCTTTTCAGTTTTTTGAAGATGACTTTTTCGCTTACGATTCCACCAAGTAAGCCAGCCAAAATCAATACAAGGGGCAAAATCCAATGTATCATATTTGTATATAAGATGTTCATAGCAAATGTAGTGGATAAACGCAAATAATTACCTCTGTATGCAGTCAGAGAGTGTTTATCATTTAAATTTTGGAATTCTAGATGTTGGATTTTAGATTGAGTGTTCTTGGCTTGTTTGCTTGTTTGTTATTTTCCCCTGTTTTATGCCAGTTTTAACAAAACTTGGGTGGATTTTCTGTGGCTTAAACCAGTCAACGGACGGAAAAAACCGCTCACTCGTTCCCAGTTTTCGTATAAAAAAAATCTTTTGTTCTACTTGGCACGGAAAGGTTCGCTCAAGTCGGTAAACTCTCCCAAGAACGCTGACTCACCACGCGACTGTCCTCGTCTTAGCAGGTCAAAATTCATAACATGGACTTGCCAATTGTTTACAACCCCGACTACGTTGTCCCACTACCTGAAGGTCATCGCTTCCCGATGCCAAAGTTTCGGCAACTCTACGAACTGCTACTAGCTGATGGCGTGGCGCAAACCGAACAATTTCACACACCCTCATGCCCACCACAAGAGTTGATAGAGTTAGTTCACACCCCAGACTACGTTCAAGCTTACTGTGAGGGAAGCCTTGATGCCAAAGCCCAGCGACGCATTGGTTTACCGTGGAGTCCAGGGCTTGTCAAGCGTACCTGTATGGCGGTGGGTGGTACTATTCTCACAGCGCAACTAGCACTTAAGCACGGTTTGGCTTGTAATACTGCTGGCGGTACTCATCACGCCTTTCCCAGTTATGGGTCTGGTTTTTGTATTTTCAACGATTTGGCGATCGCATCTCGCGTCTTACAAAAATCCGGACTCGTCCAGAAAATACTCATCGTTGACTTGGACGTGCATCAAGGAGACGGCACTGCTTTTATCTTTCAAGAGGACGATAGTGTTTTCACCTTCTCAATGCACTGCGAAGTCAATTTCCCTGGCACAAAGCAAAAAAGCAATTTGGATGTCCCTCTGCCAGTGGGGATGGAAGATGATGCATATCTGCAAACATTGGGGCAATATTTACCAGATTTGTTATCTGATGTCAAGCCAGATTTAGTTTTATACGACGCTGGCGTTGACCCTCATGTAGGGGACAGGTTGGGAAAATTAGCTCTAACCGACACTGGCATCTTTCGCAGGGAAATGCAAGTTTTAAGTACTTGTGTTGCTGTTGGCTATCCTGTCGCCTGCGTTATTGGCGGTGGTTATGCTGATGACCTCAAATCACTTGTGTATCGTCACTCCCTGCTGCACCGCGCTGCGAGTACGGTTTATCGACAGTATCGACTGTAGTAAAGAGTCATTAGTTATTAATTATTTCACTTCCCCATCTTCCCCATCTTCCTCATCTCCCATTGCTAACTGTTAATTAACCCAAAGGTCATATGCAGAATTTCGTCGCCTTCGATACAATCTAGAAGTAAGGAGAGCCGAGGAGAACAGACGAGTGCTATTGAAAGGCTTTGAAATAGAGATGTACACTGGCACGCCTGGTGGTGATATCGTCGGACTCTCCGACAAGATTGTTGGGTCTTTGGATGGATTTGTCCGGGAGCCAGATAGCCGAAACGTAGAATACACGACTGCACCAGAGCGGAATTATGACCAGCTTTTGTGTGCCTTGCTACGTCCTAGGCTCAAATTGCGAAACTTCATCAAGCAATTCGGCGATTATACCCTAATTCCAGGGAGTACTCTATCGTTAGGTGGAGGTGATCGCTTTTTTCGCTCTGACCCAACAAATCCTTACCATGCCTACATTGAGCAAACATACGGCACAAAGGTAGTCACTGCTAGCGTTCATATCAACGTAGGTATCAGCGACCCGGAGCTATTAATGCGGGCGTGTCGGGTTATAAGGGTAGAAGCACCTTTATTGCTTGCCCTAAGTGCCTCGTCCCCCTTCCTAGATGGCAAAGCGACTGGCAATCATTCCACACGCTGGAGTGTTTTTCCACAAACACCTTCTCAAGTGCCTTTATTTGAAAGCCATGCTCACCACATTCAGTGGGTGGAAAACCAACTGGCAGCTGGAACTATGCAAAATGTTCGTCATCTTTGGGTATCAGTGCGACCAAATGGCGATCGCCGTCCTTATGATTTAAATCGCCTAGAACTGCGAATTTGCGATTTAGTCACAGACCCGATAGCTTTGTTGGCGATAACAGCCTTACTAGAGGCGCGGATTCAACAACTTATCGATCATCCCGATATCGATCCGTTAACCCAAAGTACCTTCTCCCCAGACGAACTTGTCTCCTTAACCTATGCAAACGAAGCGGCGGCTGCTACTTCCAGTCTCGACGCTCAACTCAGGCATTGGCAAGATGGCAGAAGCATTTTAGCCAGAGATTGGATTGCCGAAATATATCAAGAAGTCTGGGCGATCGCGAAGCAGCATGGTTTTGCCTGTTTCCTTTCACCATTGCAAAAAATTCTGCGCGAAGGCAATGAAGCTCAACAATGGCTGCAACTACACGCACTTGGTTTGAGTACAAGGCACGTTATTACTCAGGCTGTTGGTGCAACAAGAGAAAGCGAAATAGAACTAGAAGACAAATTGTGTTCGCTTCTAGTTGCTTGAGCTGAGTTCATCTATCATTACTCAGCATTAGCAAATCTTGTGCCTTGCAAAAGTGTTTAGTGCTACACCTATAGATTTTTTCAAAAATTGTGATATATATCAGAGTATTTTTCAGATATTTTGAGATATATCTCATATCTGTTTTAAATTTTTAATCAATGGATATTGGGAATGTATATTAAGAAAAACTATATATGCCCTCTATCGTAAGATAGATTGGAAAAATTTGCTAGATTGCTTTTTTCAATATATTTATTCCTCCGCAAATGCCGCAGGTCGTTTTAGTTAACCCGCTTATTCCCCCTAATACAGGTAATATTGCTCGCACTTGTGCTGCTACAGGCACTGAATTACATTTAGTAGGACCTTTGGGGTTTGACATTAGCGATCGCTACCTCAAAAGAGCCGGCTTAGATTACTGGCCTTATGTCAAGCTGCACTATCACGAATCCTTGGAAGCTTTTAAGTCCGTACATCAAGCGCGTGGCGGAAGATGGTTAGGTTTTAGTGTCAAAGGCAGTTGCAAGTACGTAGATTTTCAGTTTCAACCCGATGACTGGTTATTGTTTGGTTGTGAAACCACTGGCTTGCCACGTGAAGTCATATCAGCTTGTGATGCGACTCTCTACATTCCCATGAGCGAACCGAATGTTCGTAGCTTAAATCTTTCTGTAAGTGTGGCAGTGAGCCTGTTTGAAGCTCGTCGTCAGTTGGGGTATTGAGAGTTATTAAAGGGGTGTAGGTTACAGAGGGTAGGGTATTGGGATATTTCATTCTTTCCTACACCGAGTAACCTTGTTTGTGCATCTACTTAAATGTCAATTAAAAATGGTAACCTTGATAATTGCGGTAATTCAGAAAAATTTTTGTAGCTTGATCATGAATAGCGAGACAAAATATACACCATTTATGACATTTGTAGGTAGGCATAGGGAAAATTACTTAAAACAGTGGTCAGGATTATATAAGGAATTTGTATAGTACGTTTGAGTGAAATCTAAAATTGAATGATAGATTTTTATGAATTTGAAGTTTCTCTTAACCAAGGAACAAAAATGTTGTAAACCAGTCATATCATACGTTTAAGGTGTTTTTATTCAGGTGTCTTTTTTATCTCTAGATAGAGGAAAGTGCGAGTTAATACGGTTGTTTTTTGGGGAATAATCAACGTAAAGTCTCGGTTGGAGAAAACGGATGCGGTAGAAAAACTTTGAAGATATCTACAGCAGGGTGCAATGCTATTCGGTGAAGTCGCAGCACCTAATTGCTCAAAGCTCCAGAAGACTTGGCAAATATAGTGGTTGTCAGTCGGGGCTGGGAAAGCAATAAAGGCGAGAGCTGTAAAGAAAAAAACTTATATGGTGTAAGCCTTAAGGTGTGAAGTGTGAACAGGACAAGTCAACTCATAAATTTAATTTTTAATAAATGGTATGAACTTGTCTAAATCAGAGAACCAGGTTAATCTTGCCTAAGTATCTCTGGTGAGTGTGATCTTGATCTATTGTTTGTAGTGATCTAAATCATTGACTAGTATTCCGACGGAAAAATCGAGATCAGTTAAGCGCTAGTGATCATAGGAGGTCGTCTTTGAAACGAGCATTGAAGAAGAGAGTGCAAGCTGAGTTGGAAAATACCCCAAGCGATGATGCCCCGGTGGAACAGATAGACGCAGTTAATCCAAGAGTTAACCAATCCCGGATGCCAAAAACAGCCGCGATGATTGGCTTGGCAATATCAATGGGAGCAACCAGCCTTCTGGTGACTCGACAAAGCGAGCAAGCCGTAGCAGCGGAACCGTTAGGTAACCAAAATACAGCCTCAACAATTCCTGCTTCTGATACCGAAGTGAAATTTGCTCCCACAAAGAAACTGGACTCGCCAGCCGTCTTATCAGTGAGCGTGCCTGAAAGTCCTGCCATAGTGGAACCAACAGTAATTTCACAGATACCCAGGCTTGGAGCTAAATGGGAAGTAGCGGCAAATAATATGTCTGTGCAAGCGTCTGCACCAGTGGTGGTTCCCAGTTCGCCCAAAGGGACAGAGCAACGGAACATCGCGTCGGAAACAACAAATGTACAACAGTCCAAAAGGCTGGGAGTACAAACACTCTCTAATGCTGATGGCATTGCTGGCGTGCGAACCGTGTCGTCACTCTCTGCTCAACCACAAATAGCAGGAGCAGAGAACACAGTGGAGCCGGAAGTCAATGCTCAACTCAAAGCGCAGCAAGAGTTTGCACTCAACAGATTACAAGAAAAATCGAACCGGTTAAGAAAAAGTCTGGCTGATTGGCGGTCGCAAGATACCGGAGATTTATCACAACAAACACTCACGAGGTTCCCACAGCCAATGACTGTGGCTGAGAATCTGCCGATAAGCACAATCACTGCTACTGAGCACTCGGATACCACCAGTGATATCAGCAGATCAAGGCTTGTGTCGAGCTTAAAGCAAAGGTTGGAGGCACAGGAGTCGTCAGCACCAGTAGTGGCAACACCCACGCAAACCTCAGGTGCAGTTGTTGCACCAACAGTGGTCGGACAAACGACAACTGCAACAAAATACGAAGTCAAGCCTGGAGATACACTCGCAGCAATCGCTCTTAATTACGGGACTTCAGTCTTAGAACTAGTCAAGGCAAATAGTCTCAGCAACCCTAATCAGCTGCAAATCAGTCAAAAACTGGCCATTCCCGTAGCTGAAAACCCCAGTACTACGACAATCGCAATGAAATCAAGTGCTGTTGTCTCTAGTGGTACTACCAAGGTTAGCCAAACAAGTGCAAGCCCCGTCATTGCCAACAACACCAGTGTTACTGTCCCAACACCAGTAGTCGCCGAAAACCAGTTTCAGACCTACATTCAATCAACGACTGCCAACTCAACAGAAAATACTACGACAAGTTCCCAAACAACCTCTAGTACTGTCACAGCTTATGGTATGAATGGTGTTGGTGGTGACGCCCCAGTGCCAAAAGTTTTTACAGAAATTCAATTGGCACAAAGACCAACTGCTACGACAGCAAAACAGGTAAAAAATAGTCAAGGCCTCCGCAGCTTACACGAGGAAATCGAGAAATTACGGGCGAAGTACCGCTCCCAACAGTTTGGTAACGCAGTCGTGCCGAATGGCTCGCAAACCAATGATGCCCCAATGGTGGTTCCAGTTTCCAGTCAAAACGATAGTGCGGTGCCAATTTCTGTTCCCCAACCAAACGATACAGCAGTGCAAATTCCCGTCACCGAACCGAATACTGCTGTGATACCGATACCCGTTCCCAGACCGATGACACCCAACTATAGTGTCAAACCGGGTAGACCTACATACCGTGCTAATCAAAGACCTGCAAACGAACCAATTAATCCAGAACTGCTACCAAATCAAGCGATAGCAACGCCTTCCATGGGTGGTGATGCCTCTCAATCCCTTGGCTCTCTGCGGGGAACAACCGTTTATCCACAGTTACCACCTTTAGCAGCAGTAGATAGATACCTGCCTAAACCGATTGACGAAAATACACCCCCCCCATCCACCTCTACCACAGCTTATATTTGGCCTGCAAAGGGCACCCTCACCTCTGGTTATGGTAGGCGCTGGGGAAGAATGCACAAGGGAATTGACATTGCTAACTCCACTGGTACACCAATTTACGCTGCGGCTGACGGTGTAGTTGAAAAGGCAGGCTGGAACAGAGGTGGCTATGGTAATCTTGTGGATATCCGCCATGCCGATGGCAGCATGAGTCGCTATGGTCACAATAGCAAGATTTTGGTGCAACCCGGTCAACAGGTACACCAAGGTCAAACAATTGCTTTCATGGGTAGTACTGGCTTTAGCACTGGTCCGCACAGCCACTTTGAAATCCATCCATCCGGTAAAGGCGCAGTCAACCCAATAGCCCTCCTGCCAGGACGTGTGTAGTGAGTAGCTATCTGTAACTTCATGATTGCTTATTCTGGAGAGGGGGTGGAACTCCCTCTTTTGCTTTTTTTATAGCACTGAGTGATTTCTATTAGCAAGAATTTTACGGCTGCTGTTGCATGGTGGTTTAATAACATCGTGCTCCATGTGCAAAAATCTCATGATTAACCGCCGTAACTTTCTCATTAATTTAGCTGCTACCTCTTCAGTATTCGCCTCTCCATTAAAATTGGCAAGAGCAGCACGTAAACCACTATTAAAACCCAAGCGTTTGCAGCCAGGATCTGTTGTGGGAATTGTCAGTCCTGCTGGTGCTACATTTGTCCGCGAAGAACTTAATATTGTCATAGATGCAGTCAAGGGATTGGGACTTGTCCCCCGACTCGCACCTCATCTACTTGAACGGTATGGTTATTTAGCTGGCAAAGATAAAGACCGTGCTGCTGATATTAACCAGTTTTTTGGCGATTCGTCCATAGCCGCCATTTTGCCAATTCGTGGTGGATGGGGATGTAGCCGGATGTTGCCTTACTTAGATTACCAGCGCATTCGCAAAAATCCTAAAATTCTGGTTGGTTTCAGTGATGTTACAGCTTTAATTCTCGGATTGAATGCCCAAGCAAACCTTATCACATTTCACGGTCCCAACGGATTGAGTTCTTGGAGAACGACTCAGACAGATTATTTTCGCCGTGTTTTGTTTAGCGGCGAAACTGTTACCTTTCAAAACCAGAAAGATGGTGATGATTCTGAGCGTTTGATGCAAGTGAAGTATCGCAAACAAACTATTACTCCAGGTAAAGCAAAAGGCAGACTGATTGGCGGAAATCTCTCAGTTTTATCAGCTATTGTCGGCTCTCCATACGTACCCAATTTAAACGGTGCAATTCTATTTTTGGAAGATACTCGCGAAAACATTTACCGCATTGACCGCATGATGACTCACTTAAAAATTGCAGGTTTATTTGACACACTTGCTGGCTTTGTTTTTGGACAATGTTCTGATTGTTCACCGGACGCTGACTATGGTTCTCTCACCTTAGAAGAAGTTCTTTGGGATCACATCAAACCATTAGGTATCCCTGCTTGGTCTGGTGCAATGATTGGTCACATAGAAAATGTGCTGACACTCCCTATCGGTTTAGAGGTGGAAATTGATGCTGATGCAGGGACAATTCGGATGCTTGAACCTGCTGTGGCATGATGTAGGATATCCCACCCTTGAGGCGAGAAGATGATTCTAGAAGTTGCCATGCTCAATGTTCGCAGCGGTATGGAGAGCGAGTTTGAAGCTGCTTTCGCCAAAGCATCACCTATCATTGCTTCCATGAAGGGATACATATCCCATGAACTCCATCGCTGTATGGAACTGTCAAACCGCTATTTGCTTCTTGTGCGATGGCAAACCTTGGAAGACCACACTGTTGGGTTTCGTTTGTCACCTGAATATCAAGAATGGAAACGGTTGCTTCACCATTTCTACGACCCATTTCCAATGGTTGAGCATTTTGAACGAGTGTTATGACTCATTCTTCCGGCTGAAATTGATCTTTTGACGCCGCACACACAGGACACACCCAATCGTCTGGTATGTTTTCAAAGGATGTTCCTGGTTCTACTCCCCCATCTGGATCTCCTACTTCTGGGTCATATTCGTAGCCGCAGACGCTGCATATATACTTTTCCATCTTGTCTCTCCGTTGATGAAATAGTCTGCCTTGCCTCAATATATTACCTGTATATGGCTTTAATTCGTAATTCGTAATTTAATTGGTCATTACGAATTACGAATTATCAATTACGAATAATTAGCCAAGGGTTGTTAAAGGCACACCTAACCATCCAGCAAAGTTTTCTTTTTGTGCAGGAGAAGGTTTTTCTACTGATTTTATTTGATACTGGCTGGTACGTGGGGAACCCAGAGTGACAGGTAGGGTGCGGAGTTCGTCTAGATGGAAAATTGTGACTTGAATAGTGTCCTTGGGTTGGTAATCTTTGAGGCGATCGCCTAACGCATTGGCGCTTAAGCGCAAACCATCAATAGCCAGCAACTCATCTCCTGGGTCAATTCCTGCAAATTGTGCGGGTGAACCGGCTTCAACAAACTTAATTATCTCGCGTCCATGCTCACTATTAACCTTGACACCGAAGTAAGGTTCTTCCTCCTTTTCCGCTACCAGTTGCAAGCCAAAAGGTTCCAGGTATTCGTTGAAAGGCAAATCTTCAGTTCCATCTATGTAGCGTTGGCAAAAATCAGTCAAATCCAGACCAGCAACCAACTCAATGACTTCCTGCAACTGTTGAGGAGTGTAACCAATTTCATCTTTACCAAATTGATGCCACATCCTAACCATGACATCATCAAGTGATTGCTGATTTCCATGTCGCGAACGAATGAGCAAATCTAGCAACAACGATACCATTTCCCCTTTTAAATAGTAGGAAATTTGGCTATTGCCGCTATTGGCATCCTGACGATACAGTTTAATCCAGGCATCAAAACTCGACTCCGAAAGGGCTTGTACCTTTCGTCCTGGAGTCGTTTCATAGCGATTTATTTCCTTACTCAAATTATTCAGGAATGACTTAGCATCATAAATTCCCGCCCGTAAAGGAATCACTAAATCGTAGTAACTTGTTGTCCCCTCACAAAACCAAAGCGACGGTGTATAGTTTTCTTGGTCGTAATCAAAAACTTCCAATACTTTGGGGCGAATGCGTTTGACATTCCACAAGTGAAAGAATTCGTGTGCTACCAATTGCAAGAAGCGTTCGTACTTGTCGCGATCGCGCAAACCAAACCGCTGATAAATGAGCGAGCAGCAGTTTTTATGCTCCAAACCACCATAAGCTTGAGCAAATAAATGCAGCAGAAACACGTATCGTTGATATGGTAACCCACCAAACATTCGTGCTTCTGCTTCGATAATTTTCTTAATATCAGCAATCATCTGCTGTACTTGGAAATTGCCTTTTCCCCAAATTGCCAGTTCGTGGGGTTTTCCCAATACCTCGAAGTGATATAACTGGTGGAGACCAATCTCAAAGGGACTATCTACAAGGGTGTCAAAATCTGAAGAACGGAAAGTGTTTGCCTTGTTGGGAACTGGTGATAATGCTGTGGTGATCAGCCATTCTGGGTGTGGCGGTACGACAGTCACCTGAATTGGTTGCTTCTCCCAACCGGGTATTCTAAAAAACAGTGCTGCACCATTGAAATAACCGTGGGTAGAGTCTAGGTGATTTGTTCGCACTGATAGCTCATTGGCAAAAATGCGGTAACATACAGTTATTTCTGATACGTCAACTGTTTCTACCTGCCAGTGATTTTTACTTATTTTCTGCCAAGACAAGGGCTTGTCATTGGCAAAAGCCGCAAAATCTTGTAAGTGTTTAGCATATTCCCGCACTAAATATGACCCTGGTGTCCACACGGGCAATTTCAAATCCAAAATCGGTGATGTGTAGCCTAGCAGACGCAAAGTCACTTCAAATAAGTGCGTTTCTGGCTTAGGCATTGCCACCTGATAGTGAATCATCGGTGCAGTTTGCTTTGTGTAAGTATTAGTGCGAGGTGCAGTTGCTTCAGTCATCTGTGGTTGTGAGGTAAGAATCCCGACTTATGAATTATTAGTTAATAGTTAATAGTTAATAGTTAATAGTCAATAGTTGCAAGTCAAAAAACTTACTCATCGACTCTTTCCTCTGTATTTAACACTATTTTTCTGAATTTTTAGTATCAAATATTGCAATGCTTGAAAGCCACCACTTAGACAAATCGGTTTAGGATACCATGACAGTATAATAGGTCTAGAATCGAAATCAGCGGGTTCACCAAGGTAGTTTGAGTTTAGATCGATGAGTGCTGAGTCATTTATAATCAGCACTCAGTAGTAAGTTCTAAGTACTTAGTACTGTTATTTGTTACTTTTCGGTGGCTCGGAAATCTCTGTTAATATTCTTACCTGATAGTCTAAATTCTCCAACAATTGGTTTAGGGCATTAAAAACCTCTAATTGTCCAGAGTTTAGCTTGTGAGTTAAAACAAGCCGCTTTTTCAATTCATGCAGTTTATAGCTGAGTTGGTGGGATACTCCTAGTGTGTCGCGGCTTAAACGCGCCAACTGCTGTTGTTGATAAAACTTTAATGCTGCTCCTCGCAACACTTGTAGAGTCGCTTCTTCGCCGTGCATCCCCGGCATAACTCGTAAGCGTAATAACAAACGGTTTTGTTGATACAGGCATTCCTTCTCCACCTGTTTTGGTTCTACAATTGTGGTAACAGAGAGGGAAGCAAATCGCTTCAATTCATTGAGTATCCCTTGGAAAACAGACAGAGGTAGTTTTTCTAATACAGATTGCAAGACTCCATTGTCACTCCAGAGTATCCTACCTTGATATGGTTGTCTTTCCAGATACAGGCGACCAATTCCGCCTGCCGATAGAACTCGCCCTAGTAATTGTTCCAGTAATTTTTTGGGTGGTAATACTGCTAGTTCCTCAATAGCAGTGAATGCCTTTATATCTGGTAGGTGCAAGATGTGTAAACTGTTAGGATGCTCTGTCGGGCTAGTCTCGTGTGTTTCCTTATCCCCCTTTAAGTCTTCTGTCTCAGGTGGAATTATAGAAGGGGTAAGTGGTGTGCTGATGTGTGGGGAATGTGCTTGTGGGATGGCATTTTCAGAGGTTTGTACCTGCGTCAACTCCCATCTTGATGTGGCATTTGCAGAGGTCATCGTCTGGTTATCAAGGGTCTCTGCTTTCTTTTGTTGCGTAAGGTCTGTCGAGGACTTGTGTACTGGTTTGACAGTAGGTAGAGATGTATTTTTGTAGTTAAGATATGCTGAAAGTATCTTACGATGAGTTTCACCGCTTATCGGCTGCGTCATCATTGTGCAATTCATGTAAGAGATGATGCGGTTTACGTAATCTAACGCCGCACTGTCTTGGGAATTTACCATTCCTAGCAAGAGGTTGTTGTCTTCTTTTCTCAAGGGCAAGAGTTGGTGGTAAAAGCAGGCTTCAAAGGACAAGATATTCTCAATCAGCTGGAAGACTTGCTCGCGATCCAGTTCTTGCTCCCATTGAATTTGTGTAGTTGATGGCACCTGCTTACCAATTGCTGCGTTATCAGTTGGTTTGCCTTCTGAAGACAACATACGCTCTTATTGATTGCTCTTTTGTTATATCCTATTCTGTCTTTAAGTCAGTTGGTAGAAAATACCTCATTATCCTTAGATAAAAAAGTAAAAATAAATACAAAGACTCAAGAGATTGTGTAGGTATTGGTAATGGGTAATCTTGAGTCAATAGTCAACAGTCTATAGTTTAGTAGCTAAAAGTTACTAGACTATGGACTTGAAATTTTAGACCTATTACCAATCTCCTTTTCAGGACGACCTCAGTTTTGACTTCTCAAAGCTTGGGCTACCTGGTAGACCTTAGTCCATTCACCCATTGCTTGATGGGTTTTGAGTTCTAACCGGGAAGCTGTGTCTTCTAGGGAATGACCTGCTTTACGCAACTCCAGAACCTGGCGCTGCATGGGAGTCAATTGTTCATACAATTGTTCCCACTGGTTTGGTGTTAGCCCCAAGTTGTGTTCTTTCAAGGAAATCGACAACCAGCTCTCGACCAGTTCTGGTTTACCTTTAAGGGCAAACACGCGCACAGCGTGGTAGCTAATTTTTTCTCGCAGTCGGTAGACTTCCTTGCTGGACTTATTTAATTTTTTGGCAATCTCATCTTGAGATTTCCCTTGCAGGTAGAGTCGCAGCCACTCTACAGCTTCTTGCCCAAGATTTTCTTGTAAATAATCCTCAAATTCCTGTTTGACTGTTTGACGCAGTGCAAGCTGTTCTTCTGCTTGTTGTGCTTCTTGATATTCAGCTACTGCCTGAGTATCAACCAAATTCACTCGATTGTCACTGTCATCTGTGAGAATTTCCTCAGAGACAAGCCTGACTAAGTCATTGCTTGGCACTTGGGTTAAACCACCACGTTGAGTTCTCCTCAGATAGTTCACAAAACGATACGCTAGAAGCGGTTGATTGCGTACTGGTCGCAAACAATACTCTTCTACACTGGCAAACAGCAGACCGTTCTTTAACCGCTCATCATTTGTATATTCTGTAATACAAGCCATTTGCTGTTGTATGTAGTTATCACTTTGGAGTAATTCTTGGATAACTTCTTGCAGCACATCCAGCACCGTCCGTTGGCGATCGCGACTCAGGGCGACCCAAGTCTGAATCTTATGGCGCAGTGTGACCAAACTCCCCAACCGAGTGATCAGGTTGCGGTAAGCACGTTCTCTGGCAATTCCCAAATAGCGCTGACGCAAAATCTTGTAACGGTACTCCATCGCTTGTTTAGCGATATCTAGTTCCTTAAGGTTGAGTGTCTCAAACCGATGTAAGTCATTTCCTAACAGCCATTTGACTATACTTTCCCTATTGGCAACACTTTGTTCTGGACATTCCATCTCCAGACGCTTTCGCCAATATTGCGCCAGTTTTTCCGCCTCCAAAACCATAGTGAGATTGCGCTCCTCGAAACCCTGTTTTAAAGTTTGCATCACAACCCCCTTTTCTCCCTTTTTACTTTTTCACACAACCATTGCACCTAATTTGATGATGTCCATGATGACATCTGATGTGTTGTTTCTACTTTTATTACGTTTTGACTCACTAGACTTATGCAGAAAGTTCTCAGTTTTGGTGCATCCTCACAACCTCAAAGGTGGGAAAATTAGGCTTTGTAAGTTCTTCTCGTCTCTTTCCCTAAAGGTAAATTTTTGTAAAGTAGTACCATATGTTGTATTAACTCAACAAAAGCTAACTATCTAGAATGTTGGAGAATGCAAAGTATTCTTATCAGGGGTTAGGAATAACTAACATTTTGCACCTGATTGATCTGGCGAATTTAATTCACCTCTCTAGACGTTGCTTTGCTAATATATGTTTCACCCTCTAGAGTTCCCTATCGGGTCGTATACAGTATTGCCATTTTTTATACTCCTACTTCACCAGTCCCGTGTTTTTCTGATGGCTCAGAAGGTATACGATTTTGGATTTTCCAACGCGAGGGTGTATCCACGTTTAGAATACTTGGCTGTTGAAAGACTTAACACTAATTCGCAACGTAAAAATTGACAGGTCAGGACTTGTTGTCACAATGAGTTTGGTAAACCACTTGTAGAAGTTTCACAAATACACCATCGTTTAATCCTTTAGCTGATGTAAAACAAAATGGTATCGGTGAAAAATAAGAGAAATCAATAGATTTTATCATTTATTTAGAGAATTTATCTGACTGTAAGATAGATCAGCCTCCTTAAGATTAGAGAGATTAATATACTATAGTTTTGTGAAAAAGCTACGAAAAATTTAGAAGTACCCATGAGGGTACTCTTATAATTCTATTGCTAATTGAGCCGCTAGATTTTCACCGAACATCCTCATAGAACTGCTTCAGGTATTGTGGCGAGACGCCCAAACCCCAAAGAAAGCCAACACAAAGATATATGACCGTAGCTTTGAGGAAACCCCAGTGTGCTACGCGGCGATCGCTACTTTGGACAATACGATTCACCAGACGAATTCGCCCCCGCTGCACCTGCTTCAGGCATAAGTCAGCCTCTTCCATAATTGGGAGGTTGCTGTCAAAACCTCCACATTCACAGAAATTAGCACGACGCACGAACATCACTTGATCCCCAAATAACAAACGTAGTCCTTGAAAAAACAGGTGTGGGCGAAAAAGCAATGGCGCGTAGTAACTTTTTACAAAGTTGTGTAGTGACACTCCCCAGCGTGTGGTTTTATCACCTGTCATTAAAGAAATAAAACCTCCAGCAGCAACCGTTTTGTCTGCTAGTGTTTGCTCAATTATTGCCACCAAGTCATCTGGAACCAAGGTGTCTGCGTGCAAAAAGCAGAGGATCTCTCCCGTTGCTACCTCTGCGCCTTGGTTCATTTGTGCAGCACGTCCACGTTGTTTAGCAACAAGGACAGAAGCTCCTGCTTGTTGGGCTATGGCAACGGTTTCGTCAGAACTACCACCATCTACAACCAGCACCTCCCTAGCTGGGGGTACGAGTATACTAAGATGGCGTAAAGTGCGTTCCAGACACTTCTGTTCATTTAAGGTGGGGATAATAATCGAGACACTAGACATGGATTAGTCATTAGTAAACATTAAAAAAAAGTTGCTCATCATATACTTAGTGACATATCAACTACCGAGTATTGACTAACTACCAATTATCTGCGTACTACAGGGTTCTCCACGGCTTGTCTGTACTGTTCCACTTGTTCTGTGTAACCGATAGGCAGAACGGCTTCGACATTTTCATGGGGACGAGGAATGATAACCCAAGATTCTAGAGTACCGCCATGAACTTGTTCTATTGCCTCAATACCAGCTTGTATGGCGGTTTTTACCTCAGATACATCCCCACGAATATTAACTGTAAAGCGAGCGCTACCCACTCTTATGTATCCTACGAGGGTGACTCGACCTGCTTTGACCATTGCGTCTGCTGCTGCTAGCACGGCAGGAAAGCCCTTTGTTTCTATCGATCCAACTGCCTGTAGTGACATTGGCAACCTCCTAAAATTAATAATTAAGTAAGTACGTTGGGTAAGACAGGGGCATCGCTCCTCCCTTGCCCAGATAAATTTGAAGGTACAACTTTCCTGCACTCGACTCAAGCAAGTCAGTCTGCTTCCCAAGGAAGTAGCTTTATTGAAGGTGTTTGCACCTATCGTAAGCGTATATTTTTTTTGATGGCAGTACAAGTAGATCAACAAGTTGCTTCATAGTTGCTTGTCAATCACCGGGGCTACGAAGCGTGTAAAAAAGTCAAAGGTTGGCACTTACATTATTCGGAATGGTTCTGATTTTTGAGTGAAATGGATTGGCAGAATAGTTTCTATATTTTCTGGGGGATTAGGAACGATGTAGTGAGTAATCACCTTACCACCATGAACTTGTTTACCTGCTTCAATACCCGCCTCTACTGCTCTTTGTACCTCAGCAGTGTGCCCCCGAACCGCGACCAACATCCGACCGCTTTCCGCTAGCCCATAATAAACAACGGTAACTGCACCAGCTTTGACCATTGCGTCCGCTGCTGCTAGCACAGCCGGAAAACCTAAGGTTTCAATGACTCCAACCGCCATTGGCATGGCTTTACACTCCAAGAATGGGTGATATTAATTGTACAAGGAACCGAACAAAGACACTAACCGGAATGTGGGCTATTTGCCATACGATGTGATCGCTATTATCCGTTGACAACTCAATCTCTCTAGCAGGTTTGGGTCTCGTCCTGCCATAAGGTGATGCATGACATTGATCTAGAGATTTGCGGCAAGATTCTTTTCCCTGCACTCAGCACAACAGTTACCTTGATTACAACAGAAACAACAAGGAAAACATCCCTGACTAACGATATTTCTAACGTAACCGACGATTGTTCGCCGCACATTTTCTTCCTCAAACTCATTCGTGATTGACAGTTGTGATGGAAGCATTTGTGAGGATTGGTAAACAGTTGACGTTAGCCTGGAGCGCTGAATGCTTTGTGACAGATTAGGGAGTTTCATTATGTTTCCTCCAAATAATTGAATTTCTTTATTTACAGACGTATCGAATATAGCCGCATTGCCATCGCGGTTTGTGTGATCGCACTCTCCCCACACTCACCGGGTACACATCACTCACATCCATGGTGAATCGATACACTTTTCGAGCTTGTTCAGATTTTTTATTCTCCTAACATCAATTAATTTAGCTACTGGATTATCTCAATCAGCGAACGTGCCTATCCAAGACAAACAGGATAAGAAGCATCCAACGCGCCCACCTCCATAAAACCTACAGGTTCGGTAACATGTATCAAAATTAGGTCCTTCAATGGGTAGCAAAGTTGAGAGAACCTGCAAAGGGTTGATACCAATGGAGTCATCCCAAATCATATTTGATATAGTTCTCATCTGACTTGCGGATTGGTTGGGAATTCTCATTTTTCCATCCTCCTAAACAAAAACTAGAACGTGAAGGCACTAAAAGGCATGACAGAAAGATATGGGCTTGTTACCTCACAAACCACGATCGCACTCTCCCCACACTCACCGGACACACATCACTCACATCGACGGTGAATCGATACACTTTTCGAGCTTGTTCAAACACTCGTCTGGGATTGAAAAACGTCAGCTTGACATCCCAGCAATCAGAATCTGGACGACATAACGGGCTGCGTTCTACCTCTATCCTGTCGAGATCCATTTCTTCTTGAATGGCGGACTCGAAGATTCGTTCGACGTTGAAAGCGTTGGTTGCGGCGTAGTTGATGGCTCGCTCTTGCGGTGTGATGCCGAGATTGCGAAGCTCGTAGTAAACTCGTTCCAGGAAATTGATAACAGAGTGCGATCGCTGCCCATACGCACCTCGTTCTTGCTCTGATGCAGACTCAGCCGGAGGATTTCCACAGACGGCTTCGATTAATGCCGCTGTTGTCCAGCTATACATACAGCGAAGCGTGGGAAGAATCACAGGCACAACTTGACCAGACATCAGCATGACTTGCCCAATGATCACACCGGCAACCGAAATGCGCTCAACGCCTTCTGTTAACTGCTCTAGGAGGAACTGGCGCAATCGTCCATACCCCTGTTCGGCATAAGCTCCTTGAGGCTGGATTGCATAAATAGGTGTTGCATCCAGGTTCAACGTCCAGATAATCGCTGCTGTATCCCAAGGGTTTTCATCGAGATAGGCTAACAGTTGTCGAGGGTCTTGAGGATTTGCCCCTTCGCCCATGTGCTGCTGGATAGAATCTCGACGGGCTTCTGTACCGAAGTCGTACCCTAACTGTCCTAATGCGTAGACCAACTGTGCAGGTACGCTGTTGCCACCTCCACAACTACAAGCCGCAGGTTGTATTCCACCAGAATTTACCTGTTCTTTCGCTTGAGGTGATGACCGTAGGGCTTGCATCGTTTGGGAAGCCACTTCAGAAGCAGGCGCACTGTAGGTTGCTGCTTGAACAGCCGGGTTTTGTCTTTGCGGAGGTGACGGATTTGTCCTCTCAATAGGTGTTGATTTCACCGTCATTAATTCTATGTTTTCATTCATGGTTTCTCCTTGTTCAAGAATGAGCGACATTGCTCCTTTGACATTGAGACGACCCGCTAGAAGACGACGACAATCAGGAGCAGGCTGGTCCTCACAGGCGATCGCACTTCTCAAAATGGCATCTCGAACCACTTGAGGATTTGGAACTTGACCTCGCTTAAGTTGAAGACTCAGCAACAGAGCTGCAATGCCAGAGACAACAGCCGTAGCGTAACTCGTTCCACTGCTGCTTGTGATACCCCCTCCGGGAACTGCTCCAGGTATGTTTTCACCCAGTGCCAAAATCCCTTGTGTGCGATATAGTTCGCCCCAATTGCTAAAATCCAGCGGCAATCCTTCTGTATTCATCGCACCCACCGCGAGAACAGATGGCAACGCACCAGGAATATGCAAACAGTTACAGCCATCATTGCCAGCCGCCGCAACAATCAGGATGTTCTGGTTTGTGCAATGGCGAACGGCGTTGACCAGGAGCGGATCTGCCTCTCCACTCGGGGTCAGTTGTCCGCCGCTGATGTTGATGATATGGGCACCGTGATTTGCCGCTAAAAGGATGGCTCTGGCAAGATCGAGTTGAGAACAAGGGGCGATGGGCAAAGCCCCGCCTCCGGCGATTACATCTCCCTTGCCATCCATAAAGATGGGAATCAATAAACCCCGGCATTGTGGAGCGATGCCTTTGATTGATTCATGATGCTGCCCAAAGATAATGCTTGTAAGGTGTGTACCGTGTTGGGCTGCCGAACCTTGATTGGAAATGTTTGGAATAAGAGGTTCTAGTTGAGTTAGTTTGGCACCCACAAGACTAGAGTGGGCTTGATCCACCAAACCATCTAAAACAGCAATACAAATTTGAGGCTCCCCGAATGTTTCTGCCCAGATATCTTGCAGTCCAGCAATTGGAGTAGTCGTAGCATGGATCACGACGGGCATAAAGAATGACCTCAACACCTGGATCAGGGCAATCAGAGCATTCGGTTTCTGTTACTCGCCATTATAATTCGGTCACTTGACAAAAGAATATGCTTGCTTTAGAACTTAACAATACCCATAAGGGTCTATCTTTTACGAAACCACTGCATTATATTGAGTTCGCCGCGCATTTTTTCTAGCTCTTGACGATGGCGTTCTGCTGTAGTATAATACCATTCACAGTATTTTTGAAACTCTGACCGTACCTCAACTTCTTTGTAAAACTGGTAAGTTGTTTGGTACGTCGCGAATGTGTCCTCAACTTCTGGTTGAGGAGAAGGTATGATGTGCCGTAATTCTTGAGACATAATCTTAATGAAGTTTAGAAGTTAAGAGTTAAAAGTGGGAAATTATTCTACAAATCTTTCTTCATTATTACTTACTCACTCCCTACTAACTTATAACTCCCTTTCATAGCCATCCGCGTAAGCGATAAGCAAGAATACCAACGTACTCTTTCAAAGCAGTAGTAAATAGGCGGAGGTTTTCGACATCAGGTAACACATTCAATAACGCCGCCTTTGGGGTGCTAGTCAGTTCTTGCAATTCACCCTCACTAATGAGAAAGTCTGTAGGTGTCGCAATAGCATCAATACCTTGATGACGGAAAATGAGAAGCGATCGCGGCATATGAATTGCGGAAGTTACCAGCAAAATGCGACGAATCCCGCGAGACTCTAGAATTTTCTTGACATTTAGCGCATTTTGATAGGTGTTGAGGGAATCAGGTTCCTGTACAATTGCTTCTTTTGGTATACCAACAGAGGTCAGGATAGTAGCCATATCTGCCGACTCAGATAGACCACTCCCCCGCCAATCGATGCGACCACCACTCAGGATAATGATAGGAGCTTTTTTTTGGCGGTAGAGTTGAGCAGCGTAAATAACGCGATCGCCTGCTTCACTTAAATCTACAGTTGGTCGTGGCGGCAAAGCAGATTTAGTAGCACCACCCAAAACCACGATAGCTTCTGTAGTTGGTATTTCAGCCAATGGCAGATTTTGCCATTCCAAAGACTTCACAAGCAAACGAGAAACCCAACCATTACTGCTAGATAACAATAGAGTCAGCGCCAGCGCAATTGCTAGCGCCGCAGTGCGTGGTCGTTTCCATAACATAAAAAGTGCTACCAGCATACATAGACAAGCCAGTCCCAGGGGATAGAAAAACAACGGTAGCAACTTAGAGAGATATAAAAACATGAGAGTTAGTAGGTTGGGTAGTAGGTAGTAGGTAGTGGGTAGTGGGTCATGGGTCGAGGTTAGTGGCACTTTTTAACAACCAACAACTCACCACTCACCACTAACAATCACCAATCACTCAATGGCTACCGTTCCCAAAAGCGGAAATTAATAGTTCCAGGACGGCGACGGTAACGGCGAGTGGTTTTCCTGATTTGCCGTCTAGGTCTGTTACTGGGAATTTCAACTTCGGTATCTTCTGACTGGTCTTGTTGTAGTTGAGTTCTTGATTCTTCCTTGCTTTGCCACCAAGCAATAATCCAGCCTCCGCCTATACCAGCGATCGCGCCTAGAAAGATACTCATGGGTGGTTGATACCCCACGAACACAAAGCCTAGTAAGAAAAATAACCAATACTTCAAGCCCGCATCAACGCCCTCAGAGGTAGCTACTGTAGATGGCTGGGGACCAGTTTTGGTTGATGCTGTCACCCAGCCTAAGGCTAAACCACCCAATACACCCAGAAAAATACTAAGGGCTGGGTCGTATCCCGTAGCTAGAAATACGAGGGTAAAAAATAATCCTAATAGGATTTGAGTGACGAAGTTTCCTGAGAAGTTTAGCTTTGGTGGTGCCATAAGACGTAGCCTATTGCCGAATCACATCCTTTAATTGTGCCTCTATTGATTGAGTCGTATCCAAAATTTTAGCGAGTGGTTTTTCTTTTTCAGTCAAGGGTTCCGCTTGCTCAAGCTGAGACGCTAATAAATCAGCTTGAGCATCGGCAATATCACCAGTACGGTCATTCAATCGCTGTTGCAAAACTTCTGATGGTGCTATGCAGGAGATAATTTGAAGAGAAAGTTGATGCTCTTGAGCCTGAGCGATCGCCTCGTCGCGCAACTGCTGACGATCATACTTAGCATCTAAAATCACCACATAGCCTTCACTTGCTAACAAAATTCCTAATTCCAACAGTCGTGCATAAGTTTTCTGTGTCATCGCGGCTGTGTACAAATCATCACCACCACGTTCCAACAACCCAATTCCCGCCAGATGTTTTCGCACGGCATCCGAACGAATGTGAATTGCTCCCAATTGACGAGCTAAATACCGCGCCGTTGTACTTTTACCAGAACCTGACACACCCGACATCAAAATCAGCCGTCCTTGGCGGGGTTTTGTGTATTCCCAAGCCAACTTGTAATAATTAGCTGCTTTTTTTGCCACCTCCTCCTTGACAGAAGAAGGCACACTTGGATCATCCAACAAGAATGAAGTCACCTTTGCCCTAACATACGATTGACGGCTTAAATAGATGGGCAATACCTGCAACCCCTCCCAATCGCCAGTTTGTTCGACGTAAGTATTCAAATAAGCATTACTTAAATCTGGACGCTGCTGACCTTCCAAATCCATCACAGCATAAGCAATGTCAAACATCACATCGACAAAGCGAAACGGCTTATTAAACTCGATGCAGTCAAACAGCCAAATTTTATCGCGCCACAAACAAATATTTCCCAGGTGCAAATCCCCGTGACACTCGCGAATATAGCTATTTTGAATTCTGCTGTTAAAAAGTTCGCGACGTTGGGCAAAAAACTGATCTGTATACCGCTTTGTCTCCTCAAACTGCTCCCGTGTCTGGGGACCACCGATATACTTTTCAGTTTGCTCATAATTCTCGTCAAATGCCGCCCGAATTTGCTCTACCTCACCAAAAGAGCGAATCTCATCGTTCGTCACAGTTTTAGCATGGTATTGAGCCACCACTCGTCCCAACTCCTCCAGGAGTGCTTCATCTAACTTACCCTGCTCAAACATTTTACTAAACAGTGCATCTGTGGGAAACTGGAGCATTTTCAGCACATATTCCACGGCTTCTCCCGTTCCCCCTAGTTGGTACTGCTCCCCCACAAGGGTACAAGGGAAAACCTCCAAGTAAAGTTCCGCAGCACCTCGCTGATTTAAACGCAACTCTTCGTGACAAAAATGTCGCCGTTTCTCTAAAGTCGAGTAATCCAAAAAGCCAAAATTCATAGGCTTTTTGACTTTATAAGCATAATTCCCAGTCAATAGCACATAAGAAATATGCGTCTGAACCAATTCAATTGGTTCCTTCACCGGGTGTGGATAAAACCCAGGCTGCAACATCTGCTCAATCAAAGGGGGAATAGAAACTTCTGTCATCTTTTCTTGGCGTCTTGGCGGTTCAAATACAAAAAAACCAGAGGTATACCCCCTGGTTTCATCGGTAACTATAACAAACTTTAGGTATCTCAGGTCGTAGATTCTGTTTCTGTATCAGAACTTCCTTGTGGGGGTAAAACAATAAGAACAGATTGTCCTGGCTCACCCATATATCTAGCACCAGCAGGTAGGGTGAGTTGTTCAACGGTCAAACTATCTCCTATCTGTAGGTTAGAGACATCAATTTCAATCGCTTCAGGAATATTTTCCGGTGGACAACGTAGTGACAAGACTGTAATGTGTGTATCTAATACACCACCTTCTTGCTTCACACCAACTGGTTCTCCCACAAAATGCACTGGCACTTCCACATCAGCATCGCCATGACCTGCAACAGCAAAAAAGCTAAGGTGGTAAGGCGTACGTTTTGCTGGATGAGACTGAACCTCCCGTAGTAAGGTTTTCCCACGCCAAGGAATATCAGTCACATTCAGATCAATCAAAGTGTTGTTAACCGAACCTTTTATGAGCAGGCGCTCAACAATCTTAGCGTCAATAACAAGAGCAATTGACTCGGTACCTTTATGACCGTACAAATTCGCGGGGATTTTTCCAGAACGACGCAAAGCATTGGGCTTAGTGCCTTCTGGTCGCTGTTGACAATCTACTGTTAGCTCCATTTTCGGATTCTAGATTTTAGATTTTGGATTTTAGATTTTGATATTATCACTCAGCACGGTTGCATTGCCTTACACCTCTACGCACTCAGCAATGAAGCGGGCGTGCCGTCAGGGTGCAACAAAGCACGTTTCGGACCGTGTATGGGGTCTTCTACAATGATAGTCTGGTCGCGGCTAGCGCCCAAGGAAACAATTGCGATCGGGACTTCTATCAATTCTGCCAAAAATTTTAAGTAGTCCAGCGCTTGCCTTGGCAATTCTTTTAGGGAGCGACAGTGACTAGTTGAGGTGCGCCATCCTGGCATGGTTTTATAGATAGGCTGACATCGTGCAAATTTACGGGCGCTGCTAGGAAAGTGCTCGCAGCGTTCCCCATCTATCTCATAAGCCAGACAAACTTTGATTTCCTCCAGTTCGTCGAGGACATCCAGTTTGGTAATTGCCAGACAGTCCATACCGTTAATGCGAACGGCATAGCGACCGATAACCGCATCAAACCAACCGCAACGTCTCTTACGTCCAGTGGTCGTACCAAATTCAGCACCGCGTGAGCATAGCAATTCTCCCAATTCCCCATCTATTTCTGTGGGGAAAGGTCCCTCACCGACCCGAGTGGTGTAAGCCTTCGCGACCCCAATCACTCGGTCAATCATTGTTGGTCCTAGCCCTGTACCAACACAAGCTCCTCCAGCCACTGGGTTAGAAGAGGTGACATAGGGGTATGTCCCGTGATCCAAGTCGAGGAGCGTACCCTGTGCTCCTTCAAACAAAATATTGCGCCGCCTTTGAACCGCGTCGTATATTTTTAAGGACGTATCGACGATATGCGATCGCAAGCGTTCTGCATATCCCAGGTACTCGTCAATCACCTGCTTGGGATCTAACGGCGGTAGGTTGTAAAGCTTTTCCAGAATGACGTTTTTGTAATGAATCGTCCACTCCAGCTGTTCGCCCAGCCCCTCAGAGTCCATCAAGTCTAAAACCCTGATACCAGTCCGCTCCGATTTGTCAGCATAAGTAGGACCAATCCCTCGACCAGTCGTGCCAATTTTATGGCTTCCCCTTCGCTCCTCCGATGCCTGGTCAATCATCCGATGATAAGGCATCGTGATATGGGCTGTTTCAGAAATAAGCAGATTGCGAGTGGAAACACCTACTTTTTCTAGTTGGTCGAGTTCTGCTATCAAAACCTGTGGATCTATGACTGTCCCACAGCCGATTATGCACTCAGTATCTGGATACAAAATACCAGAGGGAATCAAGTGCAGCTTAAAGGTCTGACCCTTGACTACAATTGTGTGTCCGGCATTGACGCCCCCTTGATAACGTACAACAACATCTGCGGAGCGACTGAGTAAGTCAGTTATTTTACCTTTTCCTTCATCGCCCCACTGGGCGCCTATAACAATGACGTTAGCCAAGCGTTTATTAAAGAGCTAAAGTTTCCACAAATTATTATATTTATCAGATTTGCTGTCTAATGTCAAGGTTAACTTCGGGTATCTTGCCTAAGGGATGCAACTGACACAACTATTGAGAAGCGCCAAAATCTTCTGTCTGCGGTTGTGCTAACGCACTCATCACTAGAACTGTCTTGAAAGTCTACTTTCATCCTGCGTTGTCTATCTCCTGCCCAGACGCTGCGCCTATGCCTGCGGCACGCTCTGCGCTCACCCAGTTCATGGGCATAAGATTGCAAATGAAGTCTATTGTGTATGCATTACCACATTGAAGCAATTTTTATGTCCCAGCATATTACTAGAGCAGTCAGGAACTCCGCTATCCGGATGATATAAAAAACGCTTATATTTTCTTCCTTCTCCCATAGCTTGTTTTTTTATTTGTTAGTGTTAATAATAATTAAAATTTTTAGCTTACTTAAACAACCACTATGGCTTTATACGCAGAATTACATAGGCATCTCGGCGGTTCCGTTGTCCCTCGTATTTTGTGGCGCTACTTCGAGCGGCACTCGTCTGAGATGATTTCCCGCTTTACTGACTATTTAGAGTTTGAAGATTTTTACACGCGCCCGCGCAACACCCTTAATGAGTATCTGGAGTTGCACACCTTGGTGGAAAGCGTGCAAACTGTGGAGACTTTGCCTTACTTCATCTACCGTTTGCTGAGGGGTGCTTATATTTTTGAAAATTTGGCATATCTCGAACTGCGCTATACCCCTTATTTGCGAACACCAGACCATCTAAGTCAATCGGAAAGAATTGACAAAATGGCGGAAATTGTGGAAGTTGTGGGCAAAGCAAGCCAAATATCGGAATATCCGATTGTCACTAGCCAAATTCTCTGTATGCACTCGCGCCTACCCTTTGAGGTGAATAAAGCGATTATTGATTTGGCAGCGCAAAGCAGGCAGTATGTTTGTGGTGTAGACGTGGCAGGGGGAGACAGCTACTATGCAGAACGGATGAATGAATGGATCAGCCTGTATGATTATGCGCGATCGCTTGGAATCAACACCACAGGACACCTTTATGAAACGACTGCTGGGTGTTATCCCCAACTTTTACCTTATCTAATGCGGATTGGTCACGGCATCCAAATCCCCTTGCTGTATCCAGATTTACTTAAAGATTTGGCTAGGCGTAATCAGTGTTTGGAAGTTTGTCCCACAACTTACCAGAAAACTGGTACTTTGCAGGATATACGTGAACTCAAGTTAGTGTTTGACCGTTGTTTTGATGCAGGGGTAGACATCGCTATTTGTACTGATAACGCTGGGTTGCACAATGTGCGTTTGCCGTTTGAGTATGAGAATCTCTTAACTTACGACATTATTAACTTTGAACAGCTACAAGCTTGCCAGGACGCAGCATTCCGTCATGCTTTTGCTTGGCCCTACAGCCAGCGTCCAGTGTCCTTACTGAACGGGTTGCTAAACCCACAACCTAAAGCCCTAGCCATCATGGAGTCATGAACTATGACCGGGGTTTGACTAGCAGTCAGCTATCAGCCAAAACAGTTATAAGTACTGAGGACCCAGTCATGAGTGGGATAACAAGTTAGTCCACTCAGCACTCATTGCTTAGAACTTTCTTGCACTGAATGCTGACTGCTTTTTTGCTTGAGTTTAAATTCCTTTTCAATAGAGAAACGGTATCACCGCAACGCACTAGCTCCCTTATTTCCCTATATTCACATAATTTATGCCAAAATTTCTGGAGGAAATCCGGAATAAAGAGAATTGCTTGTGTAGTTTTGCTTGTTCCTATATTAGAAGCGGTCTTATACCAAGAAGGTGTCAATTGTTTTTGAAATTAAATAATGAAAAAGAAAAAATGCTCAAAATTAGATTTTCATTTTGAATTTTTAATTTTTCAAGATAATCATCCAATCGGATGAATCTAAGGGACGAAGCACGAATGACCTGAACAATGTTAGGTTAAGATCATCGCCCCAAATAAAAAAAATTTATTGGTTGGCAAAGTTTTTTCCAGACAATATAAATCCAACCATTGACGGAGCCTTTGTACATAAATACTTCGGTACGTTGTAAGTCAGTTGCGGAAAACCCAAGATAATTTTTTGACAGGAGAAATAGGGTGTCTAACAATATTAAAAAGTTTGTTTCCTCAAGTTTATTAGGAATCCCTGCTGTTGGTGTACTTCTCATACTTGGTGTCGCCAATCGTCCTCTACCAGTACTGAGTAACCAGACTGCATATGTTGATTCATTCACTGTGTCGTCTGCAAATTCTCAGTTACCTGTTTACAATTGGCTGCAAAGAGATCCTTCCCCTACTTCAGAATTCACAAACACAAAGGAAGCTCGTCTACGCAGAGCACTTACAACGTCGGTTACTGTTCCAACTCATGTCACTCAACAAAATAATTTAGAACAAAATAATTTAGAAATAGTATCTACAACCAGAGTAAAGGATGTAGAACCTCAAACATCTGTCAAAAACGCTAGAGTTGCGCCTATAGGAGCTAAGTTTCCTAAACAAGATGGCGTTTACCTCTATGGTCAGTCGCCAAAATCCGATCAACTCGGACAAGGCTATATCATTTTTGAGAAACGGCAGGACAAAGTAATGGGTGCATTATATATGCCCAGATCTGAGTTCAGTTGTTTTAATGGCACTCTCCACTCCTCAGGAGAGTTAGCAATGACGGTAACTGGTTATCCCGGTGACAAAAGCCCGACTCAGGTAGCGACAAACAATACATTGCCTCGGGTCATGGATGATGAGTCAAGCACTTATGCCCACTCTGTAACGCTGCAAGATTTTTATCAGCTAAATGCCATCGGTGCTAACGACCGCCGGATGTTACAAATGTGTAAAACTAACTAATGAAATTATGGATTCTGAAAATAATTCATAATTTACATTTTGCTATCAATACTCAATTCCTGGTTGCGCCTTAATGCCTTGGTCGCGGAAAGGATGTTTAATCAGGGACATTTCGGTCACTAAGTCAGCGCGTTCAATCAATGCCGTGGGAGCGCCTCTGCCTGTCAAAATAACATGATTGTAAGGTTGCTTTTGAGCCAACCCGGCTAAAACTTCCTCAACTTCTAAGTAACCAAGTTTAAGAGCAATATTAATTTCATCCAACAGCACCAGCTTGAAGTCTGGATTGCGGATATATTCTAATCCTTTTTGCCAAGCGGCGACAGCTTTTTCGATATCGCGATCGCGGTCTTGGGTTTCCCAAGTGAAGCCTTCGCCCATAGCGTGAAATTCTAATAAATCGTCTTGCCAAATACTGAAAACTCTTTTTTCGGCAGGTTCCCAAGCTCCTTTGATAAATTGAACGATAGCGACCTTATACCCATGACCAAGCGCACGCAGCACCATCCCTAGCGCCGCAGTGGTTTTCCCCTTGCCATTCCCAGTATTAACGATAATTAACCCTTTTTCGGTCGATGCGTTAGTGACTCGCATCTGTTGTACTTCTTTGCGTCGCTCCATCTTTTTGCGGTACTGTTCTGATGTGAGGGAGGAATTCTCTCCAACAGCTACATCACTAGTGGTTGCCCGAGTTTCATCAGTTTGCATGGCGCTGGCATTCACAGAGAGTGTCATTAATACTAGGATGAACCAAAATCCTCAATATTGAGCAACGGCGCTTAATCATGGAAAACAAAATTTCTGTTATCCAAGGCGATATTACCCAGCTACAGGTGGATGTTATTGTGAATGCTGCTAATAACACCCTTTTGGGAGGAGGCGGTGTAGATGGTGCGATACACCGTGTGGCAGGTCCAGAACTTTTGGAAGAGTGTCGCAAGTTGGATGGATGCGATACTGGGCAAGCAAAGATAACCAAAGGTTATAACCTTCCAGCCAAGTTCGTCATTCACGCCGTTGGTCCGGTGTGGGAAGGTGGGAATTCTGGAGAAGATGAGTTGTTGGCACAGTGTTATGGCAACAGTTTAGCCTTAGCAGTCGAAAACGGGGTTAAAACTATTGCTTTTCCAGCCATTAGCACAGGCGTATATCGTTTTCCTTTGGAACGTGCCACTAAAATTGCTGTCAGTGAAGTTAATAAGTTTTTACACAGCAAGAATTATTTAGAACAAGTCATTTTCGTTTGTTTTGGGCAAAAAGCCTACGATTGCTACTTGCAGGTGATGCGAGAAATGACTCAAAGCTAGCTAGGATTGTATCCTATCTCAAGCCTACTTACTAGGCTGTGGACATCTGGTACAAGATGTAAACTTATGAGTTATTCCTTTGGGGACTACCAAAAATGTCAAAACAGCTGGGTAAAAAAATCGCACCTGCACCGATGTCAACTGATATCGGGGTCGTGGATTTGATTGACCATTACTTCACCGCTTACAATTCAGCACGGTTGCGAGAGATATGTCATCTCCTCAGCCGAGATGTCCTCACCGAAGGCGTAACGGTAGGAGTCAGTCTTTCTGGTGCGATGACACCAGCAGGATTCGGGGTTTCTGCGCTGGCACCGCTGATCCGCAACGGATTTATTGACTGGATGATTAGCACTGGCGCTAATCTTTACCACGATATGCACTATGGACTAGGTTTTGAACTCTTCGCTGGCAATCCGTTTTTGGATGATGTGAAGCTGCGCCAGCAAGGCACTATCCGCATTTATGACATCATCTTTGGCTACGATGTGCTGTTGGAAACAGATGCTTTCATCCGTAAAATTTTGCAAGCAGAACCATTCCAAAAACGGATGGGAACTGCGGAATTTCATTATCTACTCGGCAAGTATGTCCGCGAGGTAGAAAAGCAACTGGGGGTTAAGCATTCCTGCCTGCTAGCTACAGCTTATGAGTGTGGGGTTCCAATTTATACATCATCACCTGGCGATAGTTCTATTGGGATGAATGTCGCTGCATTGTCATTGGAAGGTTCCAAGTTGATGTTAGATCCTGCAATTGATGTTAATGAGACGGCAGCCATTGCGTACGGTGCGCGAGAAATAGGAGGCAAGAGTGCAGCTGTCATTATTGGTGGCGGCAGTCCCAAAAACTTTTTGCTCCAAACACAACCGCAAATTCATGAAGTCCTAGGACTAGAAGAAAGAGGACACGATTACTTTATCCAGTTCACCGATGCCCGTCCAGATACTGGGGGTTTATCTGGAGCAACACCCTCGGAAGCCGTTAGTTGGGGTAAGATTGACCCAGATGAGTTACCTAGTACAATCGTTTGTTATACCGATAGCACAATTGCACTGCCGTTAGTGACAGCTTATGTCTTAAACCAGTGTCAGCCTCGTGCTCTAAAGCGGTTGTATGATAAGCGAGAACAGATGCTAGACAAGCTGCGGACAGACTATTTAGCAGCTAAAACCCAACCAGTCGATAAAATACCAGATGCTGTGGCTCAAAGCACTCCTCCTCAAGAAGTCGCAACTTATCCTGTAGGTAGGCTGATTCCTAATACGGGAGGCGGAGAGTAAGCCAGATGGGGAGACGGGACGGTCAGGAGAAGCTCTTTTTCCGTTGTCCCCTTGTCCTCGGTAAAAAAAGTTACCGACAGCCTAAGCAATTCAAAATTCAAAATGGTTAAGCTGTGCTTTACTCAAATGAAATGTGTGATAGATGACTTTGTAAGGGCACACGATTGTGGCGCTGTGCCCTTACTCTCCATCTTCATAACTGAATCAAAGTTGGTATTAAGGCTTTTTAAGACAGTGCCGCAGCCGGACTTAAATCAAGTAAAGCGAGCAAGCGGTCAATATCAAAATGTTTAGCCATGAGATGACGAATACACTCAACTTTAATAGGTTCGTGGACACGAACTGTACCAAAAGTGCGGTCAATAATTTCCACAGTCGTTAGGGTATCCAAGTCAACTGATAACATGGGGATTTCTAGTTCTTCAGCACGACTGAGAATGAAAGGGGCGGGAGGCAATTGTCCGGTGAGAATTAAGCATTGGGTAGAAGTTTCCAAAGCAGCTTGCTGAATTTCTACGCGATCGCCCCCTGTCACCACTGCCATATTCCGGCGCATACCAAAGTACTTCACCGCTGCGTTGACATTCATCGCGCCAATTGCCAAACTTTCCACCATTAAATCCAGGCGATCGTTGCAGCAGAGAACTTCTGCGTTTAACTGGTGTGCCAATTCGCGAACGCTAACACTACGTAATAAATCACTTTTTGGCAACATCCCTAGCACCGGAATGCTTTGCTGTTCTAGAAACGGACGGATAGTGGTGTTAACAGCTTGTCGTTTTTCTAGAGGAATATCGTTGATAACAATACCAACCAAGCGATCGCCCATACGCTGCTTGGCAGATAATAGCGCTTCAACTGAAAGGAGTGACTTGTAACGGGCTACCAAAAGCACAGCAGCATCCACCACCTCAGCGACTTGCAGTAAAGATAAATTAAATAAGCTGCCTTCATCCAAATTACCAGGACCCTCAAGCAACACCAGGTCGCCAAAGAGCATTTGCGAATATTGCTGCGCTAGGGACTTTTGATAATCGGTCTTGTCTAGCCCTTGCAAACGTTTTTGCACAGTGGCTTCATTTAAAGTCACCATAGTGGGTACAACATGGTTTTTTGGTAGGTTGAGGCTATGAGCAATGAATTGGACATCTTCCTCAACCACGCATCCACTAGATTCACTCAAAGATGTACCTAGCGGTTTGCCATAGGCAATATCCAGTCCTTTGTGCTGTAGTTGATAAGACAAACCCAGGACTGTTGCAGATTTACCGCAGTAAGCTTCCGTAGATCCAATTAACAAATATTTAGCAAATTTTGGCACACCTGCACTCCTAATTTCAAAATTCAGTTAGCTTTGAGCAGCTAGCTTGATTTTAGTTGTAGACCCCTGTAAGGAGGTTTCTTACAGGGTCAGCTGATAGCTAATTGCTGACCGCTTTTTACAACTGGGCTAGGTTTTATTAATTTTAGGTCGAACTTTGCCATTGAAGTTGTAAACCAAGTTGACTATAGAAATAATTGCTCAACTTACAACAAGTGTTGACTGTTCAAAAAAAAGCCTTTTTTTATTGGTAGCACAGGCAAAACGACAATTATGGAGTTATGTTGCCACAGTGTCTAATTTAATCCTCGATACGCAGCATCTTGCGGTAAAACGTTTGGGAAAAATCGGTGACGCGGGAACGCTTATAATTTTCTATAAGTTCAATTAAATAAATAATAAACTCGAAGCTTGCCATCATCAGTTCATAGCTCAATTCCGCGTTGCCATCAAACTGCATTCGGCAACGAGTTAAGTCTGAGGGTAGAGTTGCAACATTCCAAGTTGCAACAAAGGGAATATTATCACTGCTTTCTATCTTGCGGTGTCCCTCCAAAACGCCCTTTTGATAGAGACTAATCGCATAGGGTAAGAAATTGCGCTTACTACCTTGAATGTAAGGCAAGTAGACGCTTGCTTGTTGTTGAGTGGCGGGTTGGAGTTGCTCGAAAGACATACTTTAAATCTTCCTCAAGTAAGTTGACAACCGGACACCTTTAGGGGTGTTGTCAATAGTATTCCCAAAAAAATGTCTGTTTACACATTGGTCAAAGGCAGATGCAAAGACTCATTTGTGACTCTTAACTCTTAACTGGTTGACTCTTTGTTAACTCCGTTTAAAGATGTCCTAAGGAACATTTGAGTGGTTTTAGGCTATGGCTCCACTGGTTGCAAACTATTACTTGACCTACCGCTGTAATGCCAGATGTCATTTTTGTAACATCTGGACATTAGAACCGGGAAAGGAAGCTGATTTTGAAACAATCAAAAATAATTTGAAGGATTTACGCCGCTTGGGAGTCAAGTATGTGGACTTCACAGGTGGTGAACCACTTCTACGTCCTGATGTCAATCAGATTTATACAGAGGCGAAACGTCAGGGTTTTCAAACCAGTATCACAACGAACACAATTTTGTATCCGAAGAAAGCTAGGGAAATTCAGGGATTAGTAGACTATTTGAATTTCTCCCTGGATGGTGGGGATGCAGAAACTCATGATCAGTCTCGAGGAGTCAAAATTTTTGACACTTTGGTGGAGTCGGTTGAAATTGCAAAGTCTTTAGGAGAATACCCCGTACTCAACCACACCGTTACCGCTCAGAATTATCATCGCCTTGAAGAAGTTGGAGAATTAGGTAAAAAACTTGGTGTTCGGGTTTGGTTGAATCCCGCCTTTACAGCACACGAACACTACAACTCGAATAAGAATCCCACCCCGGAAATGGTAGCGGCAATCGAAGCAACTGGGAAGAAATATAACAATGTCGGGTACAATAGGGCTGCACTGGCTTTTATTGAGGCTGGGGGCAATGATACTAAAAATCCCCGTTGTAAAGCGGTGGATGCTGTCATTGCTATTTCTCCTAATGACGAACTGCTGCTACCTTGCTACCACTTCGCCCAAACGGGAATTCCCATTAATGGGCGACTTTACGAGCTATATCGCGAGTCTGAGGAGGTAGAACAATACCGCCAATCTCAAGGTAAGCTCAAAGTATGTGAAGGTTGTACTGTTTGGTGTTACTTGTTACCCAGCTTCTTTATGGGTGTAGACAAATACTGGTGGTTGAATTACGTAACCTATGCCAGCGAATTCCTGGCCCGAAAACGATTCTTACAACGAGCTTGATCCGCTCAACTCCCTCTTTTGTGACCTATCCACGTCAGAAGAGGAGTTAGAGGAGGAGACACCCCACTCAATGACTCTTCCATCCCGGTTTCAAGGTCGTAGACGCAAAGCCGCTCTCGTTTTGACAATGGTCTGGAGTGGTACGATCGCCCTGCATTTAGTTTCGTGGGGTACATTGTTTGTACTGGGACTGACGACCATCCTAGGATTTCACGCCTTAGTGTTGGTGTTTGCCCGACCAAAACGTTACCCGGAACAAGTACAGGGAGATTTGCCATCTGTATCCGTGTTGGTGGCAGCTAAAAATGAAGAGGCGGTCATTGGCAGATTAGTCAAGAGCCTTTGTAGTTTGGAATACCCAGATGAACAGTACGAAGTTTGGGTGATTGATGATAACAGCACCGACAGGACGCCCCAGTTGCTGGCAGAACTGGCGCAGGAATACGAGAATCTGAAGGTACTGCGGCGAAAGCCAGACGCTGGCGGAGGAAAATCCGGAGCGTTGAATCAGGTGCTACCGCTGACAAAAGGGGAAATTTTAGCGGTGTTTGATGCTGATGCCCAGGTGCCACCAGACTTGCTACTACGTGTCATACCGTTGTTTCAACGGGAAAACGTGGGCGCGGTGCAGGTGCGAAAGGCGATCGCCAACGCCAAAGAAAATTTCTGGACAAAAGGTCAAGCGGCAGAAATGGCATTTGATACATTTATGCAGCATCGACGGACTGTCATTGGTGGTATTGGCGAGTTGCGGGGTAATGGTCAATTTGTCCGGCGACAAGCGCTTTTGCGTTGCGATGGCTGGAATGAAGAAACCATTACCGATGATTTGGATCTGACGTTTCGCCTGCATTTAGATAACTGGGATATTGAGTGCGTATTTAACCCAGCGGTCGAAGAAGAAGGCGTGACAAATGCCATTGCCCTCTGGCATCAGCGTAACCGTTGGGCAGAAGGCGGATATCAGAGGTATTTAGATTACTGGGATCTGATTCTCAAAAACCGCATGGGTACGCGCAAAACCTGGGATTTATTCCTGTTTACCCTGATCATGTACATCCTACCCACAGCGGCGGTGCCAGATTTAGTGATGGCGATCGCACGACATCGTCCACCAATTTTAAGTCCAGTTTCTGGCTTAACGGTGACAATGTCAATGGCGGGGATGTTTAGTGGTCTGCGTCGGATACGTCAAAAACAGGAATTCCAACTGTCTACCTATCTTCTGCTGCTGCTCCAGACCTTGCGTGGCAATTTATATATGCTCCACTGGATGGTGGTCATGAGTAGCACCACCGCTCGGATGTCAATACGACCAAAGCGGTTGAAATGGGTGAAAACAGTACATCAAGGTAAAGAATGAAGAATGAAGATGAAGATTTTTCTCTCTTCTATCTTCATTCTTGTTTAAAATTCATCATCAGCTTCTGAATCTTCTACCCACTCCGATGTGGTTGTAGAGTCAAGTCTTTCTGCATCGTCTGTAAATCGGATGATTTCTCCATCAAAGAATTGTGCCAAACGTTGCGCTGCGGCTTCAACTTCATCAACTGCCCAATGAGCGTTACTAGCTGGAGGTTGAGGTGTGGATGGTGTAGTACTGCGATTTGCCGTGTCTGAAGTTGAGACCACAGCACCATTCGTTGTATTTGAAGTTTTTGTGGTCGGTGTTTTGGGTGTGGGAATTTCAGGAGAAGGCGCAGGAGGCGGTTCGTAACTAGAAGGAGTAGTAGAAGGAGTCGTGGGCTTCTTGTGCGGAGAAGTTTGAGGTGGGATAGAAGTTGATGAGGTTGCTAATTCCAGGTTTATCTTAATATCACATTTGAAAGTTTCTTTAAACGCTGCTACTATTTTAGACTGGTCTGATTGTACTTGTTTATACCATGCTTGTTTAATAGCAACACGAGCGACAACGCCATCAAATTCTATAAGATGACACATTTGGCGCAGTAGCTCTCGTCTTGAGATTGGCTGGAGATTGGCAAGCACTTGCTGCCAAACCTGGGTTAATTCATATTGTGTGACCTCAGTCATTTCCTCTGTTTGGGATACTGAGGATGCTGCTTCTACTTTAGGAGGTGGTTCTGGGGGAGTGGAGGTAGGGGGAGTGGGGGATACTGTAGGTGTTTGTTGGCTTGTGACTTCTTTGACAGGTTTTAGATTATTTTCTGATGGTGGTGTTTCGCGGCTTGTCGCTGTCCTTTGTTCAGTTCTTACAGATGGTGAAATCTTTGGTGGAATTGCGCCTTTGCCATTTTGCTGAACAGAAATACTGGCTGAGGGTAACAATCCTAGCAATGTGACTTCTAACCACAGACGCGGTTGTGTGGTGTTTTTCAGTTGCACTTCGGCGGTTCGTAAGTGTTGCTGTCCCGCCAAAATTGTACTCATGTCAAACTCTTGGGCAAAATCAATCAGCGCTTCCCAAGTTTGGGGAGTGCAAGCAACCAAATCGTTGCGGCTGGGTGCAGTTTTAGCAATGAGTAAATCCCGGTAGAAGCCAGCGAGATTCTGGAGAATAATCAGAGGTTCCCGACCGCGATCTAGGATTTTACGGGTATAGTCTAGAACATTTTCAGGGTTGTTAGAGGCGATCGCATTCAACAGTAAGAGCAAATCGCGTTCGCTGACCGAACCAACTAAATCCCAAACTCTGTCTGGTGTGACTTCTGCTGACAATAAACTTAACTGGTCAAGCAGACTTTCTGCATCCCGCAATCCTCCCTGAGCGAGTTGGGCTACCATGGTTATGGCTTCGAGGGTAATATTAATATTTTCTTTGTAGGCGATATGACTCAAATGCTTTACCATCGCCTCTAAATCTATTCTGCGGAAGTCGAAGCGTTGACATCGAGAAATGATAGTTGGCAAGACTCGTTGCGGGTCGGTTGTCGCTAGTACAAAGACAACGTGTTTCGGTGGTTCTTCGAGGGTCTTTAGTAGCGCATTAAACGCTGCTGTACTGAGCATATGGCACTCATCAACCACGTAAACCTTATACCGACACTGTACGGGAGCAAATTGCGCCCTTTCTATAAGCTCACGGATATTATCGACACCAGTGTTACTTGCCGCGTCAATTTCAATAACATCTAAAGAATAGCCCTTAGTGATTCCCTGACAAACATCACACACGCCGCAGGGTTGAGGTGTGGGTTTGTCATTTTTAAGACAATTAAGCGATTTTGCCAAAATGCGAGCGCTGGAGGTTTTGCCCGTACCCCTAGGACCTGTGAACAAGTAGGCAGGGGCGATTTTGGCAGCCCGGATAGCATTGGTGAGGGTGGTAGCGATCGCCTCTTGCCCCACGAGTTCAGCAAAACTCTTTGGGCGATACTTGTGGTGCAGGGGTTCGTAAGACATAGAGGGCAAATGTCAATGCCTTTGAGGGTTAATAACTAGCACCCAGAGCAATTTGGGATTAGACAATTCTAAACGTATAAGGTAACTTCAAACATCTAGAAATTCACTTTTCTTAGTACAAATATACCATTGACAATAGAGTATGATTTATAGATATTTCGCTAATGTAGAAAAATTGTATGTTCTACAGGTGAGGGAAAATTGCGCGTCTGTAGATTTTCTTTAATTCTTAGTGGCGCTTGGGAGTGCAGTAAGTAGACGCGTAGCAGCTTTTCGTTAGACATGGCTACAATCTTATGGTGAACACCAACACTTACGGGTGCGGGAGATGCTCAAGCGGATAATTCAATGGCTCCGAAGGTTTTTTCAACGCTTGTTTGGCTCAAATCAGACTCAAGCAACCAGGGCACATGTTCAAAAACAACCGCCTCCACCCCTGAGCGATACAGATCTGGAAGTTTTGTTTACAGAACTATTAGAAGGCGTGTATCAGGCACGAGGGCAAGCATGGGCGCAAAAGTGGCTGGATAATATTGAACATCGCGTCTCAACAGAACGTTGGGTAGAGTGGTTGCAGCGGTTTGGCGAAAGATTGCTAGCATCACCTACACTCAATAATGAATTGGCCTCCCGAATGGTACAACTAGGTGAATTGGACATTGGAGAAGTTGGAAACGTCGCCTATGATATTGGGATGCAGTTGTTAACGCGCACAAGCGGCGAACCAATATGGGAGTATGAGGGACCAGATACTGTCAAACAAACCCCTGCAACCGCACAAACTTTCGACGAGCAAGTGGAAGTCGTGGAAGTAGAAAACCTCCCAGAAGGAGAATACCAAACCGTTACCTTAGAGCAGTTGTTTGAGCTTTTGCAGCAAGATGAGAACTTACGCAACCAGATTTCCCAGCAACTGGGAATTGAGACAGACGATCCACAAATAATCATCCAAGCATTGCTTAATCAATTCCATACAGATCATCAATCAAGCACAAATCAAGCAGAAGCATAAGTAAATACCTGACCTCTGACGAAACTCACATATATAATGGTGCTGGAAACTACAGGGGTCTTCGTAAGAAGAATGCTCTCTCGTTGCTTGTTAGAACGAAATCTGCTGTCAATCATAGACAACTTTCATCATTGACCTACTCATATGCAATTTGTTTCCAAAACAACCAGGACTCGCCTATGTAATTCTCATGAGTCTTTACGTAACTCATAACTTTTTTAACACTGTGATCGCTAAAATCTTATGATGAACAATTCCAAGAGTTCCCGAAATGCTCAAGTGGCTAGTCAAGTGGCTTAACAAGTTTTTCAGATTCCTCTTTAGGAAAAAGCAGACTCGTTCTATGTATCCTATGGGGGAACAGAAGGTAGTATCACCACCCGAATTGACAAATGCAGATTTGGAATTTTTGTTTACCCAGCTGCTGGAAGGTGTACATCAGGCAAGAGGGCAACAGTGGGCGCTCAAGTATCTACAAAGAATGGAAAATCGTATTTCTCAGGAGCGTTGGATAGATTGGCTGTTGGACTTTGGTGAAAGATTGCTCACCTCACCTGCACCAAATGATCAATTAGCAGAACGGATGGTGCAACTAGGCGAACTGGGTATTGGGACAATTGGAGAGCTATCTTACGATATTGGAATACGCTTGTTGACGAAAAACTTGGGCAAACCGTATTGGGAAACTGAAGACAAACAAGATACAGAAACTTTAACCCCCGCAACGCTCCCGACCTTATTAGAAGAAAAGTTAACTCTTAACAAAGGCAAACAGCATTCAAATGATAACCGCAGGCAACAAACTGAAACGACAAAACCTGCATCCGCTTCAAACTCTCCGCACCAAGAGTATACCAGTCATTTAGACGAATTGATATGGGAATATGATGGACCAGATGCCCAAACCACAGCACCAGATCCTCTACTAACTCCGTTTGAGGAACAAGAGGAAGAATCTTGGGTAAAACAAAGCCTCGAAGCAGCAGCATCTGAGGTTCACACAGAGCATGAATCTACAGATTTACAGCCACTCGTGACTGTCACACTAGATGAATTGTTAGTGAGGTTGGAGCAGAGTACGAGTTTAGTCCAAGATCTGGCTTCTGGGCTGGGAGTTCAAAGCGAAGTACCAGTCAACACGAATTCACTGACAAATCAACCGCAGACGACTCTAGAACGGGCACAAGCATGGTTTTATCAAGGTTTGAACCAAGCCAAAAGTGGTGATTTATCTGGAGCAATTGCATCTTACGACAAAGCTCTAGAAATTCACCCCAACTCTCATGAATATTGGTTTAATAGGGGCTTAACACTCTTTTACTTAGGACATTTTTCCGAGGCAATTGCATCTTATGACAAAGCCATTGCGCTCAAACCAGACTTCTATAAATGTTGGTACAACCGAGGTGGGGCACTCGGTGAAATGGGGCACTTTGAAGAAGCCATCTTCTGCTTTGATAAAGCTATAGAAATAAAGTTTGATGACCCCGAAGCTTGGTCAAGCCGGGGTGTGGCGCTCCAGAAGTTAGGACGTCCATTAGAAGCAGTTGCCAGTTATGATAAAGCACTCCTGCTGGAACCACAAGACCAAGACAATTGGTATTACCGAGGTGTCGCCTTAGCGCTCTGTGGGCAAATAAATGATGCAATCGCATCATTTGACAAAGCCTTAGAAATCCAAAGCGACTACTACCAAGCTTGGTATAACCGAGGTCTAGAACTTTCTCATTTAGGACGATTTGAAGACGCCATTGCCAGCTACGAGCAAGCAACTAAAATTCAAAGCGACTACTACCAAGCTTGGTACGCTTTGGCAAGTGCGCTCGATAAAATAGGGCGACATGAAGAGGCGATCTCATCTTACGAACAAGCGGCTCAAATCAGCCCAAACTCCCATGAAGTGTGGATTGACACGGGTGTAGTACAAGCTAATTTGGGACGCTGGTATGATGCCATCTCATCCTGGGAGAAAGCGCTCTTAATCAAACCAGACTACTACTTAGCCTGGTTCAACTGCGCTGTTGCTTTGGAAAATTTAGGACGCCGTGAACAGGCAATTGCTTCCTACGACAAAGCCATAAAAATTAATCCTCAGTTTGACTCAGCGTGGTACAATAGAGCAGTGGTGCTATTTCACTTGGAGAGATTTGAAGAAGCGATCGCCTCATATGACAACGCTTTGCAAATCAAACCTGACTCTTGGGAAGCTTGGATTGGTCGAGGGAATGCGGCAGGCAATGCAGTTTATAGGGACTCGCATCTCACTTTTTCCAGTCCCATAGCCTCAACAAATGCAGCCTTGTACGAACGCGGCTATGAAGGGAAATTGGCAAGTTACGAGCAAGGGCTGAAATATGTTAGTCAAGATGCACAACCAGAAGGTTGGGGCAGGTTGCATCTGGCGCTTGGTAATGTACATTACGAAAAAGGAAAAAGACATTCTACACCCTGCTATTATTGGCAGCAAGCCATAGCTGAGTATCATCAAGCGCTCCGAACCCTCACCCCAGAAGCTTTTCCCCAATTGCATCTGGAGGTTTTGCAAAACCTGATTAAAGCGCTTGTAGGTTTGGGGCAAACTTCCCAAGCACAAGAATTCCATCAAGATGCCACAGATTTATTACAACACTTACTCAGTGAAATTACCCACTCTCACGAAAGTAAGAAACAGTTGGCGCTCAAGTATGCGGGTTTTGAGCAGTTGGCAGTTGATATAGCCGTGCAATCTGGTGAGATAGCACAAGCTTTAGAAATTGCTGAATACGGCAAAAATGCTTGTTTAACCAGGCTTCTTTTTGGTTGGAGAGATAAAATTACTTCACCCAACTATCCATCAATTCACCAACTTCTCAATCCCACAACTGCAATTATCTACTGGCATATCAGCCCTTGCACCCTACGCACCTTCATCATTAAATACAAGTCCCCAGAACCCATCCCCATTTTTACACCTGTACTTAATGTAGCGATATCTGATGAAATACCTGTACCCGAAGCGGTGCAACGATTGGTTGAATTTGAAGATTGGCTAGAAGATTGGAATCAACAATACAGCGAATATCGGCGACTCCAAATCAATGACACATCAAACAAAAGTGTCCATTCCTGGCAAGTGGACATGCAACAGAGGCTATTGAATCTGAAAAATATCCTCAATATTTCCGCAATTGTCAATGAACTCGACAACATCACCCATTTGATTTTAATTCCTCACCGCGACTTACACAGATTTCCTCTCCACGCCCTTTTCAATATCTCCTCTCCTTGGGAACAAGAGTTATTGGAGCAGCATAGTTTCACATTTACCTATCTGCCTAATGCCCAAGTTGGATTGTCTTTGAAATCCCAACCTCTCGCTCATGTGCAAAATCTACCATTATTGATTGTGGAACATCCCGAAAGTACAAATTATCCCACACCACAATCTGCCAAACTCGAATCTGAAGCTATTAGCCAGATGTTCAGTCATCACCAACGCATACTTTGCTCACAAGCTTCTAAAATGCAGGTAGAAAATGCCTTATCCAATGATTACAATATATTTCACTTTACGGGATATGTAACTGACAATTTTAGTCAACCGCAAAAATCAGAATTCCTGTTAGCTGGTGAAGATAAATTAACTATAGAAGAAATCTGCAAAAAGCCAATTGCAAGTTACAAACTTATGACTCTCTCAACTTGTGAAACAGCCATGATTAGTAACCAACATATCACTACCGAATATGTTGGTTTAGCTAGTGCTTTTCTCAATCGGGGAGTCGCTCATGTATTGAGTACTTTATGGACTGTAGAATCAGCTGCTATTGCTTTGGTGATGATAGAGTTTTATCGACGACTCCAGCAAGATAACTCCGCAGCAAATGCCCTAGCGCAAGCAACGGAATGGCTCAAGGATTTGACTGCTGGTGAACTTAAAAAATGGTATGAAGAATTACTAAGCAAATTACCTCAAGGGGGAGTAAGAATTAGGGCAATTTTAGCCACGGAATTATATAGAACTAGGAAAATGCCAGCAGAAACAAAGCTTTACAATCACCCTTATTACTGGGCAGCATTTAAGATTTCAGGTAAGTTTTATTTTTAAAGCAACACACATCATAGCCAAGCAAGCGATGCAGTGACCTAAATGAACGTTGTTGAGTTTGCAAGGAGCCAAGCTTTCTCAGTCCATGCTTCATTAAATAACCCAACTGTTGGCACAATAAATTCAAATGGATGGGGTGGCGACTGTAGTAATGAGAGTGAACCTTTGTCATAAACCTTGACTAAGCTCACTATCCAGGGGAGAAAGTCTAAGATTTCCCCTGGCAATAAGGTTAACTCGAAGTCCCATACCCGATTAAGCCCTCGACATTCTTGCCCCTTTTTTACTATCGTGACTCTACCAGCACTCTTGTTAATAGCTAATCGCAGAATGAACGGGCGTAATGGGATAAGTTCGTCAGGTGCTGTGTAAGCGTAGACATTCACATAGTTCAGTCGTTGCCTACCATCGACCCAAAACGCGATAGGGGAATTACTACTATAGGATGCACCAGTTATGTTCACTGGGACATTCATAGTAGCGGCGAAAAGAGAGTAAAACTCACGCCTTAGTTCGTTAACCATATGTTTAGTTTCTGGGGTCACGGCTACTATACCTGTTAAGAAAACATTCGTTAAGTCTTTATATCTGGAAAAATTCCTGCCTTAGAAACTTCTCGCTTAAATCTCCGGAGGGCTGACTCAGTTTCTTCATTTTCGTTAAGAATAATTAGAGCCATCCTATCCCCTCCTAAATTGGTTGAACTAGTGGCTAGATAGTGGTAGGCAATTCAGTAAGCCGGAATACAAAAAAGAGCAGACAAGGAGTCTGCCCTTGAGATATTAAAGTTAAATTCTTTATCTCAAAGCTTATTAGTAGCGTCGAGAGTATCCTCCGCTGTTGTTACCGCCCCATCTACCACCAGATGAACCTCCGTCTGATTTAGGCTTAGCCTTATTAACCTTCAGGTTGCGGCCCATCCACTCAGCAGTATCAAGGGCTTCAATCGCCGCAGCTTCTTCTGCTTCTGTTCCCATTTCTACAAAGGCAAATCCTCGTACACGACCCGTTTCCCGGTCTATAGGCAATTGAACACTCTTAACAGTTCCATATTCTGCAAAGACTCTTCTAAGGTCATCTTGCTCGACCTGATATGATAGGTTGCCGACATAAATAGACATAAAACATCTCCAGAATCAGATGGCGTAGAGAGTTAGATTCGGAGAGAGGCTTGTAAATACATAAAACACAAACTGCACAACCGAATATAAATCCTACAGATGAGGATAGCATAAATCTACAAGTTATGTTCCTAACCTTTGAGGAAATTCTAGAAATTGTTTAAATTCATCAACAATAGACCTTTGTCACCAGAAAAACTAGGGTGGCAAAGTTGCCAGGACTAGCCCCGCTTCAAGCGCGAGCGAGTTAAGCACAACAGAGCGTCTTTATCTGTAACAATGTGCAAATGTCAACACTCCAACGTGTAAATAGGGCGATTTTTGATTCATATTATTTGCTAATAGGTTCACATTAATACTGCTAACATCCAACTACTCTTAATCGTGCGATCGCTTCAAGGGACACAAGCCACTTGCTCAATGCGATGAAACAGTTCTATATTCAGTCCATAGACAGCAGGATAATAACATTTAATTCTCTTAAGTGATGAAAAAATTGTGCAGGTGGGAGAAGCTAAAATTTCTGTAAGTATGTCATTGAGAAAACTTTTTCGCTCTTGCGGCGTATCATAAAAATCAAAATAATCAGCTAAACAGAATGCTGCTAGTCTTTGAAATCCTTGGATAATCACGTAGTCCTGACTTAGACTTTCATACTGGTCAATAGCTGCAACTATTTGCTCAACTTTTGCACAAATTTCTTTGATGCCTGAGTTATGGGGATTTATATTCTTAGCAGCTTTCAGGAATTGAAAAGCTGCTCTCCACATATCAAAATTAGCCGATTTTGCGGCAATTTTTGCAACTTCAATTCCTATATTGCCAAATCGACTAGCGGCATATTGTCGTATCTCTGTGTTTTCAGGTAGTAATGATATTATTCTCTTGGCTATAACTTCTATTTTTTGTGATTCACCACTACAAAAGTGAACACGACAGATAAAAAAAAGTGCTTCAAAGTCATTATAGTCAGCTTTACCGTCAGCACCAATAGCGCGTTCTGCCCAAGCCATTGCTTCAGAATAATTCCTCTCATCAAGATAAGTTTCCGCTATATCTAGATAAGGTGCAGAATTAAATGATTCTAGTTCAACTGCTTGCTGAAAGCATTCACGGGCATTGTCATACAGTTCAACTCTGCGAAAATTTCCATCATTCAAACACTCAGCTTGCAGTTTGTAAGCACAACCCAAGTGACTCCAATAGACTGCTACATCTGGGTTAGTTTTAGTTAATGCGATGTATATTTTTACAGCGAAATCCCAATTTTCAGTATGAATATAACAAAGACCAAGTAGATTGCGAGCTACATCAATTTTTGGTGCTAATATAAGAACTTGCTTCAGTATGGGAATAGCGCTTGACCATTCTTCTACTTGCATTTTCTTTTCAGCTTGCTCAATCAGGTCTTTAATTTGGTCGCCGTATTTCTGCATAGCGTCATAATTTTCTCGCGCTTTTAAGTCAGAAAGCGTGTTATAAGCTACCCGAATTTGCTGAAATCGTTCTGGATCTTTTTCCGGAGAAAATTTGCGAACTAACCGAAAGTAAGCTTGTTTAATTTCATCAGTAGATGCCTGGAATGGGACTTCCAGTACCTGATACAGTTCATATGCCATTTGTTAGTCTTCCATGTTGTTTTCTAAGTCAAACAAGAAGTCCACAAGGTGATCGCCTGCTTTTTGAATTTCTTCAATGCTGTCATTCATCAAACCTTTTTTAAGTTCCATAACAATATCAGACAGTGGCGACCTTTCTTGAGGTGGGATTCCAGCCATATAACGTTCTGCCTTATTAATTAGCCCTTCGTATTGCTTTGCCTTGGCATTTTGCTTCCATAATTCTTTGAGGCGAGAAGCAGCATCAGCTATGTCTTTACTACCCATGCGCTTGACTGAATAACCATAGGATAGTTCTACACTTTTGTTAATTTTAGGAATGGTTGCTTTGAGTTTAGCTATGCCATTGATATCATAAGAAAATTCCACTTCCACAGGATAAGGATTGCCATTAGAAGCCGGAGGAATATCTGTAATGTCTGCGGCTATTCCTGTGTCAAGCGCTTGATGAGGTAGCTTTGCCCTTCCTGTATTGTCTTGATATAAACGAATTTCAAGTCGCTTTTGATCTGGTCTTAAAAGGGTGTAAGTTTTCTGAGTAGAATAAGGAATTGTTGTATTAGGCTGGATCAAAGCTTCATAGGTCAGCATATACTGTCCGCCAACGTAACTAACTACTTCAATACCCAATCCAAATGGAGCAACATCGGTGAGAATCAGACCTGAAGCCTCAGGAATGAAACCTTGAGCAAGAGCAGCATGAATAGATGCGCCTACCCCCACAGCCAAGTCAGCACCAACATCGGGTGCTTTCCCTTCTTTGCCAAACATCTCTACCACTAATTGGCGAACAGCAGGAATGTAAGTCGTACCGCCTACTAGTAACACACGGTTGATAGCACTGGGGCGCAGCTTTTTAGCATTTAGTGCTTGACGGATGCAGTCCCGCGCCTTTTCCAATAGATGTGCGATCGCCTGCTCAAATTCTTGCTGCGTCACTTCCAATTCTAAGTCAAGAAATTCACCATTTCTCGCTGCAAAATACGGAATTCGTACATCATGCGATCGCTGTGTAGAAAGCACTTTTTTAGCTTTTTCTGCTGCTTCTTTGAGTGCACCATGAGCCTTTTGAGAAATTTCTGCCCCAGGATTTTCTGCCTGAAATTTCCTTTTCAGCAATGCCATCATTGCCTCATCGAAATCTTTACCTCCCAATTTAGGATTACCAAAACTACACTTGACATCAAGAACACCTGCAACCATCTCTAGCACGGTAATATCTAATGTGCCACCGCCAAAATCAAAGACAACAAGCTGTTCTTCAAGATCAATATTTTTAATGCCAAATGCTAAAGCTGCTGCTGTTGGTTCATTAATCAGGCGAACAATTTTTAATCCTGCCAATTCACCTGCATTAAGTGTTGCTTGTCGAGCAGCATCTGGAAAGTTTGCCGGCACAGAAAGGACAACTTCTCGAATCGTGATTCCTAGTGCTTCTTCAGCATTTTCCTTAAGTTTATGAAGAATTAAAGCGGAAATTTCTTCAGGTCGATACTCTTTATCTTGCAACCTTACAGTTTCTCCTGTTCCCATTTTCCGCTTGACTTCGCGAACTCCGCGCTCTGACACATCAACCCAACTCCGGGCATTTTCTCCTACTAAAAGCTCACCCTTTTTATTAATAGCAACAATTGATGGAATAATAGCTAGTTTTGTAGCTGGGTCAGGAATTGGAAATGATTCATTATTTCGGTATACACAAATTTCCGATGTGGATGTACCTAAATCAATTCCGATAGCATAGTTTTTAAGCATTCCCTTACTTAACTCCCTTACTATTTTTTTCGTTATTAGTGTGACTCCTTCCCCAGTGTAAGATGATTAATAAACATCACTATGGTGGGCAATGCCCATTATGATATCAATTCTGAGCACGGTTATACTCCTTATGAGTATCAGTTTTTACTCGTTTGCTGGTAAAGTTAAGTTTGCATCAACTTTAGTTGCCTGTGCTGGGGATTTTGCCACAACGACCTTCGCTTTCTCAAGCAGTTTGTCACCAATTCTGTAACCCCAACTAACGCATCTAACGATATTTCCTGGTATGATATCTGATTCTTCTTCATCAACTGCTTCATGAAAACTTTCATTAAGTGATTCATCTGCTTGTGGAATTATCCGCTCCATTCCTAAATCCATGACAGTGTGAGCGAATCCATCTAATATTCTATTTATTAACCGTCTATTTTCATCTGTTTCGTAATCAACTGCTCTCTCTAGTAAACGAAAAAACTCTGTTGTAGCCTGTTCCCAATGGTGAATTTTTCGTTGCAGTTCGCCATTTTTCTGCCGTTGCTCCATGAGCATTTTTTCCACAGAGTTTCTAAAATCGTCCAGTTCTCCCAACGTTTGTTCAAGTTTATCGTATAATTCTTTAATAGCACTGCTGTTGTCTAAAATGGCGTTAGTGTTTGTGTAATAGGCACGTTGTAATTTTTTTTGCTCCTCTATATATTTATTCATAGTTTCCTCAAGAGAATTTTCTATATGCTTCTTTAAGTTTTCATCTAGAAATTTATGTAAAGCCTCATTGATAGACTGACGTAAAGGTTCATCTAAATTTTGAAAATTTTTGTTGTTGTTCTTTTTTGAATTCATTTAAATTATCCAATAAAAGCTAGTATTTTTGTGTAAAATAGGCAACATAATAATGAGGTAGACATCACTGCTAATAATAGCGAATTGCTACCACTGATAACAAGGCGATGAGCGATTAGCCGATAGCCATTTGCAAACTTCCGCAATAGGGTTTATTTATATACAGCTTTGTCCTAACTTTTTCACTAGTAGCAGCCTAATTTAAATTGCATATTTACTCCCATTCCTGCAATTGCTCAGTTGTATTGCGAAGTAAGGAATTTAGCTGTTCACGACGGGTTTCAAAGTTAGCAGCAATCGATATCAATAGAATACCGACGAGCAAGCCAACAACCCATTTGAAAAATGGGTAACGCAAGCTGAAAATGACTAGCTGATAGAAACTTGTGATGAAAAAGGTGGCTGTACCAACATAGAGAAAAGCTCGCACGCGCAAAGCTAATCCTGCAAAAATAGCGACAAGACTAAAAATTCCTGGTACAAATGCTGCATCTTGATCAAAGATAATTGCCCATCCACAAATCAAACCGCAGCCTAGTATCCGCAACCAATGGCGACTTGTTTTCATTTGCGGTAGTTTTAGGCGAGGGTCGAATTGGGCAACATACAGCAGCGATAAGCCAATGGGTGTAACATACCACAAATCACCAGTCAGATGTAAGCCTGAAAACCAACTCCACAGCGCCCAATCAATCAGCGCTACACTGACATAGGTAAAACGGAATTTCTCCGAAATTTTGGCAACAAACGCATAGAAGCCAGCTGTAATCAGCAAGCCAACAGGGTAAATTTCCCCTCGACTTTCCCACAGATATATTAATGGCAAGATATATGCGGCGTTTTGCCAAGGTCTTTTAGACCAACCCCAACGCTCCCAAGGTAGGATGTAGAGAAAGTAGGCAACAACAGAGGCAATAGGCGCTCTCCAAGGAAGTAATGGTCCAGCAAACCATTGTCCCACTGCTGTATAAATCCAGTAAACTCTGAGCGCAGCTATCTCTAACAAGCCGAGGTAAACCCAGATTTCTGCCATCCTGAACTGCGGATGGTGGCGTCCTTGAAAGATGGCATAGCGAATCAAAAACACCCCTGTTCCCAAGCCCACAAGGCGGTTGATTGCAATGGGAGTGAAGGTGGCAGAAAGTAACAAGCAGCTACTCACAGCCCAGTGAACATGAGCAACGACTTTCAGTTCTTCAGTGGTTAGGCGTAAGTAGTCTATAAGCCAAGGCGAGAGAATGCGATATGCATACATAATGCCAGTGCCAAGAACAGACATGGCAATTAAGCCATCACCGAATGCTCCTCCTGAGATTTGTAAGAGCTGGTAGAGTAAAAGTTCATATGCCGAGATTGATACCCCGACGAGTCCCAAATACACCAACGGTTTTAATTCTTGGCGGCGTCGCCCGACTCCAAGAGCAATTAAAGCTACAGCAAGGGTTGATAAGCCTGTCCAATTGGCAAAGGTGTGCCCGCGCAACGCGACACCAAATACACCATACACTAGGGGCAGAATGTGCCAGCGGTTGGGAAGTTGTTCAACTCGGTGTTGTCTTTGCCACCACTCCCCTAAAAGCTGAGTTATCAAACCTAAGGCGATGTTTGCAATTGTAATTTTGATAATGGAAGCCTCGCCAAAACCCACGACTTCGGCAATTATCAATTCCAAACACCATCCGATACCATAAAAACCCCAATTGGTAGGTTGCTGCCAACTGCGATAAACAATTCCTCCTAAAATTATTGCAGAGGAAATTAAGTACAAAAATCCAGGTTGAGCAAGCCTTTGGTAAACAAGCAGCGAATGAAGACTCAGCAGCAACAACTCAACACTGCATAATGCGATCGCCCACTTATCGGTTGCTTCTGCATAAATAGCTACTAATTCGCTCTCTCTCCTCCTTAACAATTTATGAATTAACCATAAGCCAATAGTGCATACTGCTCCTACTAAAAACCAGTCATCTAAAGACAATCGCGGCAAACCAGGCACACCTTCCCATAACAAGGCAGCGATGAAACCTAGTCCAAAACCCACAGTAATTAGCGCAGATATTTTGTGTCTTATGTAGTAAGTATTGACGAACATCAAAGCGCTAGCGACAGCCAAACCGATTAATCTACCTCCAGATAGTGGTAAAGTCAGTGACTGAGAAATTCCCAAGGCGGCGACACTCAACCAACCGTTGAGAGAGGGACGTACTACCGCACGAGCTGAGTTTTTAAACCCCAGAATAGCAATCCCTGTGAGAGTAACAGGGGTAATTAGCCAAATTAGACCCCAATTCTCACTACCATTATCAAAGCCAGACCAGGCTAATTGAGCATTCATCCATAATAGAGCGTAGCTAGATGCCGCAAGTCCCAAACCCAGGTGCCAAGCACTGCGTTGCCAGACTCTGTTGCCTAAACAACTAAATAACCACTCTGCAACAGCGACTGCTAACAAAATGCTTGCCCAGACTTCTTCACCTAGATTAGGAAGTAAGCGGTCAATGATTGAGCAAAGCGTCAGCACTCCAGTAATCTGAGTCATGTACACTAGACTCATTCTCACAGGAAACCGCCGCTGGCTGACACTCCATAAAGTGATTGTGGATAAGAGTAAATTCAAGGAGCGCAAGGTGGGATTTACCAAACTCACCACAGTCAGCGAACTTGCAAACACCAGCGTTAACTTTTCCCCAAAACTAGCCAATTGTACCTTATCAGCATGGTAAAGCCTATCGCTTAACGCCACCATGAAAACGACATAGGGAAATAACGCCACACCCAATAATACCCAAGGTCTATTCTGAGAATAAGTCAGTTGAGTACCAGTGGCGATCGCCCATTGCTGTAATTGAGAAGGCAGTAATCTCCAAACCAACCAAATCGTCTCCAGTCCTATAGCGAAAATTGCCCCCACATCCATTGGTGTACCACGCAACTGCAAGCGACGGCTGAAAAACCACAAACTCAAGCCACTAACAGCTGTTGCTTGCCAAGGAGAGGGTGCGCCAACTGACACCAACCAACCAAGGAACAATAAGAGACCGCCAAGGAGTTCCCAAGGAAGAGTGTGGGGAGTGGGGGGAGTGGGGGGAGTATTTTCTCCTCCCCCAACTTCCCCAACCTCCCCAACTCCCCAACTCCCCTTTTCCCCCTGCGCCAACCAAGCCACTAGAGCCCCGCAAATGCCAATAGCTAACCCCAATTCTTGGATATCTACGCCGACAACAAAAATTGCTCGTACCAGCAGCGCCAGTAAAGCATAAATAATGACAACCGAAGGCAGACTGATACCCAATCCAGTTTGCCTCTGTTGTGCTGTGGCAACCAATTGCCTGTGCTGGTAACGAGTGTGATAAATAGTAGCGATGGTTGTTCCTACCGTTGCCAAATACACAGCAACCAAGGGAAATCCTGGTAATTGCCAACCCCAGTGTAAATACGACAGTCCTAGAATATTGACTAAAGGCAATTTCCTTGCTGGCTTATTGGTAGAAAACAGCTGATTGTTGCACAGTAAAGCAGTAATACCTGTAAGAGCAATAGAGGCGATCGCAACCACAATCCAATTCAAAGGATTTTGCCACAATTTAAAGCTATCCATTGCCCAAAAGTTGACTGGCACTAACAACAGTGTGACAATAAGTAGTGCCCGAGTTGTCAAGCTTAAATTAGACTGTCTGCCAGCCCAAAAACTTACTCCCCAGAAACTTAAGGTGTAAGCAAGCAAAACTCCATATTGTCCAGAAGGCGGGAACTTTTCCCACTGGCTGGCGGCAAGAACCCCAGAGGATACCACCACTAAGAATATGCCTAAAAACAGCAGCCAGCGGACGCTCAATTCTTCCCCCAGCGACTGCAACATCCTAGCAAGGATATTGGGTTCCTTGGGTATTGGCGTTGCATTATTTCTCTGTAGAGACGTTGCAGGCAATGTCTCTACTTGTGGTTCAGGTATCGCCTGAGGTTGTAACACTACATGACAAACCAGAAACTCTCGACATATCTGCCTAACTTGGGCATCAGATATTAAACCCAAGCGCAACCATACATCGAGTCCATGCAATAACTCAGGATGGGTAGATGGAAGCCTAAGTTCAATTTTGAGCGGAGGGTCAAAGTTCGATGACATAAGTAGCACGCACAGAGCGCGATATTTAAATCATCATTCAGATGGAGGTTAGTTTCGCATGATCTGTGTCACTTAATCGTCTGACCGTTGCTTTGTTCTAATTTAAAATGCAAAAGACAAAAATTTTTTAATTTTTAATTGAGTTGTACTTTCGAGACTATATTAAGTGTTTGCCCAATGATAGACTCGACGGCACTTGAAAGTGCCTGCGGTTTCCTCCCACGGCTAAAAGCCTGTGGACTTCCACCTTCAATTTCTGTGATCTTGCTGTCAAGGGAGTGTGCTTCCTATGTCATCCATCATCAGGCTTGCCACTGAACAGGATACCGAGCAAGTTTTGGAAATTTACGCCCCCTTCTGCGGCGATTCACCTGTGTCTTTTGAGGTTCAGCCACCAACCCTAGATGAAATGCAGCAGCGCATCGCAAAAGTTCTACAAAAGTTGCCTTGGCTGGTATGCGAGCGTTATGGTAAAGTTGTAGGATATGTTTATGCTGCGCCTCACAGAGAGCGAGCTGCCTACCAGTGGGGTGTTGATGTCTCTGTTTACATCCATGAAGCAGTGCGTTGTTCAGGCATAGGACGAGCATTATACACATCGCTGTTTGAAGTTTTAGTGCTTCAGGGTTATTACAGCGCCTACGCAGGTGTGACTCTGCCAAACCTAGGTAGTCAGAGGCTTCATGAAGTGATGGGATTTCAGCTGATTGGCATCTATCGAGATGTCGGATATAAGTGTGGTGCGTGGCATGATGTAGGGTGGTTTGAGCTATCCCTGCAACCACGAGTACTCAATCCCAAGCCTCCCATTGACATCAACGCCTTGCGCGATAGCTTGGAATTACAATACGCCTTGACAAGCGGTATACACTTCCTAAAGCTTACTTAGATCGAAACAGATGCATTTGGCAGTTTGGCGAAAGCCTGAAAAGTGGCGTTGCAACTTCGCTACTCTAACATTTAGATACCGTGACTTTTCCCAATGACCCAATGACGCTTGAAAAAACGGGCTAAAGCAGACTCTTCCAAAGATAGATAAATTGGGCGTCCGTGGGGACAGGTGCGGGGGTTGCGCGTGCGTTGCCATTGCTCTAGGAGTGTTTGCATTTCTTGCAAGCTTAAGGGTGTACCATTGCGAATGGCACTACGACAGGCAACGGCTACTTGCGCTACTTGCAAGTCTCCTCCCCAACTGAGTTCTAAAATGGCATCTGCACAGTCGTCTCGCTGTTGTAGAAGTGCGGGTACGCTGCGAACTGCCCAAAGTTGTTCGCCAAAAGGTTCTATATCCAAACCAATGTGTTGCAGTTGCGATACTTGCACTGAAGATAGTTGATACAGAATGACTGGAGGTTCGATTGGGAGAATCTTCCAATTGTCGCACAATTGCTCGTATAAAACTCGCTCATGGGCAATGTGCTGTTCCACTAGCCACAGTCCGCCTGGATGTTCTACCACAATGTAAGTGTTATTGACTTGAGCGACTGCTTTTAGTTGTAGAGATGTTGCAGACAAGGTCTCTGTATGCGTTTTCTGTTCTTCACTGGGAATGGAACGATTGACATTGTATCCGCTTTTTTCTTCTGCGGCTTTGAGTAATTTACTGACTCGTGTTGTATGGACTGAGTCTTTGATAGACGTAGAATTGATGCGGAGTGCTTGCTCAATTGCCTGGGTAATTTTTTCTTGCCAGTAACTGAGTTGGTTAAGATAAATTTCTGTTTTTGCTGGGTTGCGGTTCCAGTTTATATGCTCAGGGGAAATGAATAGATGTAGAAAACACACTGGATAGCGATCGCGCGGTAATGTCCGATGAAATGCTGACAGGATAGTTTGCTCTAATTCCGACGATTTTACCATCCGTCCGTTTACAGCAACCCGCAGCCAGTCTGGACGATGGCGATGACAACGGTCAGGTAATCCTATCACCAAATGTAGTCCTGAGTCCTGAGTTCTGAGTCCTGAGTCCTGAATTCTGAGTTCTGAGTCCTGAGTCCTGAGTCCTGAGTTCTGAGGATTAGGTATTTCTAATTTCAACTCTTGTAAGTCAGCTTCTTTGACCTGATGTAGAATCTGGGGTAGCAGTTGTCCTATGGAGGCGGCAGGACTGAGGGTAAACCATTCCCGGTCATTTTGCCAAACTTGCCAGGTAACATGGGGATGACATAACGCCGTTTTTTGAATCGTTGCTTGCACTGCTTTCATTTGCTGTGCTAATGTTGGCAACGCCTCCCGACGACCTGAACAATTTCCAAACAGATTCGAGACTGTCACCACTGTACCAGGAGCGATCGCAGCTGCTTCTACGTACGCTGCTTCCCCAGCGTAGCCATAAACAACTCGCCAACCACAATCTCCACCTCGTGGACGACTCAATATTTCTAAATCTGCTAGAGTCGTCAAACTATGCAACGCCTCTCCACGAAACCCCAAACTGGTAATTTTCCATAAATCTGCACAATGGCGAATTTTACTGGTACTGTGTGCCGTTGCTGCTTTGTGCATATCATCTTGGGTCATTCCACAGCCATTATCTGCCACGCGTACACGCCATTGTTGGGGCCATAAGGAAACGACAATCCGTGTCGCACCTGCATCTAGGGAATTTTCTACCAATTCCCGCACCACAGAGGCTAAACAGTCAATGACCTCTCCGGCTGTAATCAGATGTACGACTTCTGCTGGTAAAGCTTGAATAGTTGACATCATAAACTACAGTGTAGAGGAGAGCCACCCTCTGCGGGGGAATTCAAAATTCACGCATTATAAATTCAAAATTAAAATCCCAATCCCATAAATTGTATCAAGTCCGCCAAATTACCCATAATAAAACTTTTGTGTAGTAACGACTTCAGTCCTTGTTTTCGCCAAGAGGACTAAAGTCCTCACTACAAACTTTGCCACTCAAGAAAAAAACGCCCCTGAATTCAGGAGGCGCATCACCTGTGTGTAGAGACGCGCTATAGCGCGTCTGTTAGGTTAAGCAATAGGTTAGCTAGCAACGTACTCTTTCACGTTGGCACGACGACGACGCAGATGAGCAAGAGCCTGATGCTCTAACTGACGGACACGTTCGCGGCTCAGGTTCAAGCGTTCGCCAACTTTTGCCAAAGACATTTCGTTACCATCCATTAAACCAAAGCGTAGGGCTAAAACTTCTCTCTGTTGAGGGGTGAGTTCTGCCAACATATTGTTCAAGTCTTGGCGCAAGAATTCCTGCGTCATGTAATACTCTGGTGATGGTCCTTCATCTTCGAGCATTTCTTGCAGTTCGGTATCTTGGTTATCCCCAACTTTTACGTCCAAGGAGACTGGCTGACGAGCCATGTTCAGGTATTCGCGGATCTGTGCTGGTTCTAACTCAAGTTCTTTGGCAATTTCAGCGGGAGAGGGGGACCTTCCCAACTGTTGAGCCAGTTCACGCTGCACTTTTTTGATTTTGTTCAGCTTCTCAGTAATGTGGATAGGTAAGCGAATGGTACGACCTTGTTGAGCGATCGCCCTTGTAATTGCTTGACGAATCCACCAGTAAGCGTAGGTAGAGAACTTATAACCCCGCATAGGGTCGAATTTCTCCACACCCCGCTCTAATCCTAGAGTTCCCTCCTGAATAAGATCCAGAAACTCCATGTTTCGCTTCTGATACTTCTTGGCAATGGCGACAACCAAGCGCAAATTTGCTTCAATCATCTTCTGCTTTGCCCGTTTGCCTTGGTGTACTATCTGTTTGACCTCAGTCTCAGATTTGCGAACATGAGTAGCCCACTCTTGTAACGTTGGTTCCTGGCGCATTTTCTTCGCCAAAGCGTCCTTGGCGTCCAGGAGCGTCATCATTTGTTGTACCTGCTTCCCATAGACAATCTCTTGCTCACGGGTTAGCAGCGGTACACGACCAATCTCGCGCAGATAGGTTCGCACCATATCAGCCGTGAACTTGGCGTTAAGGTTTTCGGTTTGGGTGTTAACAGTAGCCATTGGTGCGTTTTCCTCTACTCCGTAAACAAAAATTAATACTCAATCACTAGGGCGGATTGGGAAAGTTAGTACACGTAATACGCAAAGGGGAAGTTTCACAGAAAATCAATTTCTACAGAGGCTGTCAAGACTGTCACTCCCTTCGATAGGTTCCCCGACTTTCCCTAAATTTTGAAATCGTTTATAACCATGCTGGCTTGTTTTCCAGAATTCTTTTAATTCTTTCGTCGCTAGCGGCGACAGTCATAATACGAAGTCGATATGAGTTCTACTTATCCTAATAGTACGACAAATTCTGCCGCGAGTAAAGTAGTTTAGTTAAATCTTTTTATTATAATGCAAATCTATCTTTTTGCACAACAAACCTGATATCTTTTTTCAGAAACTACTATATCTATAGTGACGCCATAATCCCGTAATCAGTCCTCCGCCTATAGCGGGATAACCGAACTGAAATGGTTATCATCATGGAGGGATGTCACGAAATCTAGAAATCGGGAATGGGCAATTGGGAATTGGTAGTTTATATGTTTTCTCCGTTAACCTGGGTTCACAGCCATAAAGTCCACCAAAGACTCAATAGCCAAATATGTCACTCTGGACTTGAGAGCTATCTCAAAAGCCATGTAAGTATCTAGGTGATGACTTTGGAACCAGTGCCAACTTTACCTTTGAACCTAAATACCACTTTTGGCACAAGGCAAAGTAAACTTCAAGTACGGTAAACAACAGCCAGACGCGACGGTAATCAGCCTCAATGTCTCCTGTGGAGATGCGCTTTAAAGTCTTACATGACTAACTGCGCCTCAATTGAATTTCCGCTAGCGATAGCGTCGCAGGATCACTGGCAAACAGATCGCCTACTTGCTTGAGTAGCCTCTGTCTAAAACCTTCCCACTCTCCCAACACTATGCCCCTTTGGATGTACAGGAAGGAACTATTTATCATAATAACATCTTTCTCGTTATAGATGAAAATATCCAGGTAGCTATCTTTAGGAAAGCGCATATCGAAACTGCGTTGGGGAGCCAGCACGCAAAAGACGGGTTTCCCCCGTGGAAAAAACCTCGTCCTAAACGCGCAACCCGATTACGATTACCCGTTCTGTGCTCCACGGATACTCGTGGAGTACCCCAAATCAAGCAGTTTATTCAGAAAAATTCCTAATTATCTCGAAATCCCTAAAAGCCCAGATCCGCTTTGGCGAGTTCAGCAGCAGCGAATAGTTCTTCATCTGGCTTTTCGTCCCAAGCAGTTTCACCAATTTCTGTATAAAATGTCGTGTCATAAGGACGGGTACGCACGACTACTGGCATAGGGACGGCGTGACCTAAAATCAAGGCTTGTTGCTTAGAGTCCAACTTTGCCAACACAGACCGCAAGGCACCTCCACCAGACACCCCAGTAAAAATCGCTTCAATGTCTTTTTCATCGTTGAGCAAGGCGGTGATGCGGGTGCCAATCTGGGACATTACTTCATTATCTATGCCTGATGGACGTTGATCAACCACCAAGAGCGTTACAAAATATTTCCGCATCTCGCGGGCGATAGTACCAAAGATTGTACTTTGTACCGTCGCTGGGTCGAGGAAACGGTGCGCCTCCTCAATCGTAATCATCAGTTGCGTTGGTTTATCGTTGGGATTTTTTGTTTGTAAAAACTTTTCCGATTTGCTGACATAATGTTGGTGAATCCGCCGGGTAATCATATTAGTCACCAACATATAAGAGAGCATATTGGACTGAGAGCCAAACTCCACTACAATATTCTTTCCGGCTTCTAAGGAACGCAACATTTGATTGACGTAATTTTGGGGACAAGCCGCACGCATATACTTTAAATTTTCCAATCGCAGAAGTTTGCGCTGCAAGGCGGTAATCGAACCTTGGTGTCCTCTTTTCTCCTCACAAAAGAGCTTGATTTCCTCGTTGGTCATATTTATCAATTGGAGAATCCAAGACTTGCCAAACTCAGCGTACAAAATGTTGGCGTTATCTAAACTCGCTTCTGAAAGTCCTAAATCTCGACTACATAATTTAATATCTTCTACTTCAATTTGGTCGTAACTTAAGTAGAGTTCTTGGGCATGAGGAACGCCTCGACGCTTTGTTGATTCTGGGTCAAGAGTGTAAACTTCAACAAGACTAGGAAATAGCTGCTTTAAACCTTTAACAGTGCTAAATTGTTTGCCTTCGGAGACGGCTTCCCAGCCATACTCTGAGTGCATATCAAAAATCAAATTCACCGCAGCATTTTTGCGGATTGTTCCAGCTAAAAGTAACCGCGTCAAAAAGGATTTGCCAGTCCCTGATTTCCCAAAAACGCCGTTGCTTCTTTCTACAAAGCGATTTAAATCGAGGCAAACTGGTACCTCCATATCCAGTGGTTTTCCAATGGAAAAATTTTTCCTTTGAGGATCGTCTTCCCAACCGAATACCCGACGAAAATCTTCTTCTGAAGCTTCATAAACTTGGCTAAAGTGGCTGGGAATCGTTTTCACTGGTAGCAGTTCCATTGTCGTGCTCGTTTGCGGCTGAAATGATGCCAAACCTGTCGCCGATGGAACAAAGGGATTTGCAGATTTGCCGTTTGTTGGAGAAAAAGATTCGTGAGATTCGGGGGTAAACATCAACATGGGCGCGAGGTTGATGGTACCATACGTCCCTCCTCCCGCTAAAACTTCTCGCAAAAAAGTGTCTTCCCAACTCGGAGGATTAGCAATTATTCTTTGGTTGGCAATTCCCAATGCTACGTCTGTTAGCATACAGAAAAAACGCGATCGCACCCCTTGCACAACTAAAAACTTCCCCACCCGCATATCTTCTACCGAAACATCGGGGTGCAATCTGACTTCTAATCCCCCTGTGAGAGAGCCTTGTATAACCGAACCTAATGGCTGTCCCAAATTCATTTCATTAATGACAAAGTGATGTGCCTTCTCTTATGTTGCATTGTAATTGTAGAAGACAAAGTTTGCGATGTAATTTTTGTCATTTGTCATTTGTCATTTGTCATTTCTTAAGAAGCAATAACCAATCACTAATGACTCATTACTCAATTTGAATTGAAGTCGGCGCACTTGGACTTCCTGTCGTGGTAGAACTTATAAGTGGTCTGCGAAATTGAGCATAGAGGCGATCGCGCCATGCAAAGAAGGGTGCGTAAACTGGATTATCTGCTAATCCGGGTACTCCTTTGCCTCTGATAGTTTGTGGTAAATCTAAATAAGCACCATCAGGAAACTTCAACAATATCGATAAACCCGCCACAGCAAAGTCAGCTAAGGTAGGTTCATCTCCTACTAAATAAGGACTCTCTGCCAACAACAATGTCAGCGCTTCTAAGTCTTGCTTTAAGTCGGCGATCGCATTGCGTATCGTATCTGGATTGTAACCTACCCCAAGACCTAGAACTTTTAGGACATCATTGGGGACTCCTTCGACCAAAGTTTTGAGTACATCTGGTGTACTGGTTGGGAGTAAGGACTTGCGAAAAAATTGGTCTTGACTAATGGCAGAAAATAGTGCTTTACGACCTTTGATGCCAATCGACTCATCCGCCCATTCTTCCATCATTAAACACAAACCTCGTTGCTTTGGATCGGTTGGTATTAATGGGCGGTCTGGATAGTTTAAGTCTAAATACTTAGCTATCTCGGTTGAATCCACTATATATCTATTACCGTCCTTCAACACCGGTACTTGCCGCTGACCTGTCAACCGGAATAGTTCTACCTGTCCAATTCCTGGTGTTACCTCAATTTTGCGGTATTCTAGCCCCTTATAATCGAGGATAAGACGCACTTTTTCTGAGTATTGAGAGAGTTCAAACTGGTATAATTCTAGCATTCTTCAGTTCCTGTACGTGGTTACCTTATAAATTTTACAATTTCGTGTAAGTAAAATAATTTAGATTCAAAATCTACAGAATTTATTTATTGCCTACTAAATGAATACCGATACTAAATTTGGTGAAATCACCTCTTTTTTTTGCAAAAAGTCTAGTGAAGGACACAAAGATGCCTCCTAACTGAAATCTCCCTAAAAATGTTGTATGTTTTTTGGCATTATCTTAGCTGGAATAACAGAATAATTAATAATTTTTCATTTTTAGGGAACATAATAGGTAATTCAGTCGTCAGGATATGTTTTGTTGAATGAAACTATCTTGATGCTGAGGGTAAATTATACTCATACATCCGCAAAAAAATCAAATTTTCTCTACTGAGAGATGACTTATTTGTGATAAAGAATCTTACTTCTTTAGTTAGATTTTCTGTGTAGCAAGATGATATAAATCTGTATGGTAATGTGTGGAAATTAAAGCCAAACAAAATTTATGAAGGTTGAATACAGCAATTTGCTGACCAAGTTGGCTAGCATTCTAGGAGTAACGGGCATCAGTCTCTTTATTGGTCTACCTACTCGAGCAAACGAGGTATTAAATCCTAACCCTGGAATTTTCAAGGAAGCACCTTATAGCGTTAGTCAACGCATTTTAGTAAGCACTCAGTACAAGCCTGGTGAATCTGCGCCAAAATCCACAAAAACTCCAACTAAAAGCACAACAGTGGCACAAGGACGGGGAGGAGTAAACCCCAACCCCAGCATTTTGCAGGAGTGTCCCTATAACCGCGCTGCTTGTCCTGGAGGTGGCACTTCTACACCCCCCACATCAGCCCCTGAAAGCACACCTACCCCTCCTGGAACAGAAGTACCCACCACACCTCCTGCACCGGGAGCAGATCCAGCAGCAGGCACAGGCAGCAAGAACGTGGTAGCAGTTGCAGAGTCCAACGGCTCCTTTACGTTTCTCACCAAGGCTTTGAAAGCAGCGGGACTTGTAGAAACTTTGCAAGGTAAAGGTCCTTTCACCGTCTTCGCACCCACTGATGCAGCATTTGCTAAACTGCCACAAGACGCTGTACAAGATTTGTTGAAGCCAGAAAATAAAGAAGTCCTGGTGAAGATTTTGCAATATCATGTGGTGCCAGGTTCGGTAACATCCAGCGACTTGAAATCTGGAGAAGTCAAAAGCGTTGAAGGTGGTTCAATTAACGTTAAGGTTGATCCGAGCGCTGGTGTGACAGTGAATGATGCTAAAGTTGTTCAGCCTGATATCAAAGCCAGCAACGGCGTTATCCATGTGATTGATAATGTGATTTTGCCTCCTGACTTGTAATTTGTTGGCAGTACGGTGTGGGAAGGCGGAGGAGTGGAGGAGTGGAGGAGTGGAGGAGGCAACTCTTGAGTTACTCTTGTCACCATCTCCCTATCCCCCCATCTTCCCCTCTCCCCCTCTCCCCCTCTCCCCCTCTTCCCCCTCTCACCTAACGCTCGGATTTTGGCATTACTGAATCAAGAAAGGGCTGGTCATAGACACTATTTTTTTTTGCCCCTGCCATTGGTTGGAGTTGGAGTTGGCGTTGACGTGCCGCTTGGAAGCGGTTGCCAGTTTGGTGCGACTTCGGTAGTTGTAACCGAATTTCTAATCTCCTGTTGATCGCTCCCGTCGGAATTCATCGTCCAGAGTTGCTGATTGCGCGAGAACACAATCTTGCTGCCATCCGGCGAGAAGTCAGGTTCTGCAGCTGAGTCTGCTAGTTGTTTGAGTCCAGTACCATCAGAGTTGATCACTTGGACTTCGTTTGAATTGTTTGCCTCAAAAACAATCTTTGTGCTGTCAGGCGACCACCGAGGAGAACTATCTTTTCGGTTCCCGCTGATGAGTTGCCGTTTTCCCGATCCATTGACATTCATCACCCAGAGATTTGTGTAAGAGGTCACCTCATCACCGCTGCTTATTGTAAACGCAATTTTAGTACCGTCAGGTGACCAGACAGCTTCTTGCGCGTTATCAAGTTGGGTAATACGGGTTTCTCCTGTGCCATCTGGATTGACAGTAAAGTATTGAATGATAACGCTCTCATAGCCGCCATAGCGCATGAACAATATCTTGCCATCTGATGTCCACGAGAGCCTCATGTCGTACTGCACGACATCCGGGTTGGTGATCTGGCGCTGTCCGCTGCCATCGGCATTCATCACCCAGACTCGGCTTCCGCTAGTAAAGGCGATCATTTTACCGTCGGGCGACCAAGCAGGGTAAGACTTCCCGCCTCCTGTAGTGAGTGGGGTCTCACCCGTGCCGTCAGGGTTCATGGTGTAAATCTCACCAGTCTGATTGTTTGTTAGATTGCTAAGAAACACAAGCTTGCCATTCTGTCCTGGAAAAGCTGCTTGTACAAGCTTGTGCGTATACATCGCAGTTAAGCCAGTAGTCAGGAACAAGCCCAATAATATGCTGCTTGTCAATCGAGGAAGGCGTTTGGTCAATTTCATTTGCATAGTTCTATTGAAGGTGTTGATGAAGTAACTCGCAGTTGGGCGAACTCAGCTACGACAGTAAACGCACTTACTACTTACTATGGCAATGCTAAATTCAGTTATGAAAATGATGTGGGATAGCCGTTTCGCTTGTTCGTGGTCAGGTAAGATGCCTAATCTACAAGAATTTTAGTCTGCCTAGGATAATATCCACCCAGGCTGTACAGGTTTTATTTTTGTCCTTCTTCTCTGCAAGGATAGCCTGCTGATAGTGACAAATTCGTGACAAATAGGACTAAGGAGTAGTCACTTCCACCGCGTCATCACCCCAAAGGTGATGACAGCCAAAACTAGCATGAATCCTCCAGCCAACCCATAGACACTACCCAAGCCAACCCACTGACTTAAGGGTTGAGTGATCATTGGTGAAGCAAACTGACCGAGGAAAAAACAGGTTGTCAATCCTCCCAACACCCGACCCCGCGAGACAGCAGGAATGACGGAGGTTAAACAAACATTCAGGTTTGGCATCAACAGTCCAAGTCCGAAACCACCAACTGCTAACCCAAGAAGAACGACTCCGTATGTTGGGGCAAAACTCTGGAAACGTCAAAACCAATCTCACATAGCCTAATATTGCAAACTTGCTGCAATTCCCCACTACTTACGCGTGTAGCGATGCTTCACCCCAGCAGGGAAATATTCTGCATCACCTGTTGGCGCTAATGCAACTTGTGGTATTTGGTATTCTGAGGGAACGTAGTTAGCAAATTCGCTGTTGAGGCGCTTGAGTTGGGTGAGAATTGAGGATGTTATGGCTTGTTTTTTGTCTTCACTTTCCTCAACTCCTGGTGCTAACTCCACAACCACAGATAAAAATCGATTCTTGTCTGCATCTTCCTGCACCTGCAACACAAACTTACCTGTCACCCATTCTCTAATAACTGGTTGCTCTAATCCCACCGTCACGTTTTCTGGGTAAATATTTGCCCCAAAGTAGGAAACTGTAAAGTTAGAACGTCCAAAGATATACACAAACGGTAGCCCACGAATGCCTCTTCCACCCATTTCCTGTAGTTCCGCCACAGGATTGAAGCTCCATTTTGCTAAAAACTGGAGCATGGCATCGTAACTAATGATCCCCCCAGTATCTAAGATGTTATATCGTACCAAGGGGATGCCGTTGTCTCCAGAAAATAACAATGTGCCATCTATAACTTCAAAAAAGCGGCTTACAGGGTCATACTGTACCAGTGAGGGTAAACGAGATTCCCCAAACAAGGCACGCGCTGCCTGTGGATTTTCTGATAAGAAACGGCGAATGCAGATACTCAAAGGTGTTTCATTGCCCAATACACCTGAATCTGCGGTGCCGTAGAGTGATACTGAGTCGTAGCAGGGATTTTGGGAACCAACCCTTTCACCAACCAAACTACGCCATTCTTCGCTGAAGACCTCTCCCGCCATGACCAACTTTATCTGATATCGCTGCCATTCAATCCCACGGGCAATTCCAGTGTCAATAATATCTTTGAGGAATGGTGGATATCCTAATAGCACAACCTGTTCAAAAGCGGAACCGAGTTCTTGGACAACTCGAAAGATTTCTTCTTTATTGTTACCAGGAGTCACCACGGTGATAGGATAACCTTTGCTGGCAAGATAACGACAGCAATTGGTTGTGTACATTCCCCCTACCCAGGTTCCCAAAGTGAAACAAATCACAGCTAGGGTACGTCTAGTATCTGCATAAAAACTGTCATGAAAGACCTGCTCAAAACGGCTGGCAATTTGCATTTCATCTGCAAAGAAACGGGGCCAAAATGTGGGTTTTCCCGTGGAACCTGAGGAAACAGCTATCATGTCGCACGTTTGTAACTGTCCGTGACGACACAAATCAGCTAATGGATAACGTAACAGATAATTTTCTTTTGTAAGTTGCGGTAGTCTTTGAAAATCCTCAAGGTTTTGATATTCATGGGGATTTACCCCTTGATGTGCCAAGAAATCTTTGTAAGCAGGTACAGTAGCAGCCATATCGTGAAATAGCGCCACTGCTGCCGAATTATCAGTGTTTAGATGCTCTTGGAGTAGCGTTTCTAGAGGAGTGTGTAAAAAATTTGAGAATGCTGTAATTGCCCGCTGCCTTTGTTCTTCTGAGTTCATGACGTTTGTTGCTATAAATTTGTTGCTATAAAAATTTTTATGACTAACTTCTGAAGTGGAACCCAGACCACCGTTACTTGTTGTCAGTATTTTAACCTTTGTTGTATCTTTCTCACGCTCGTAGAAAAAGGAGGGCAAAATAATAAGGATAAAGGGCGGGATATGCGTAATTATGGCTTTCCGCGTTGTAGCAACTTATAAAAATCTTTTATTCTTCCTTCGCCATGCAAGTTTATTGCACCAAACAACACGCAAATAATGAGAGGAACCGCTTTTGCACTCAGTGTGGGGAACTGTTACCTATTGGTGTGGGGCAAGTTATCGAGAATCGCTATCGGATTATACGTCATTTAGGGCAGGGAGGCTTTGGACGCACTTATTTAGCGGAGGACTTAAATCAATCTCAGCTACAGTGCGTGCTGAAGGAATTTGCACCCCAAGTTGAAGAACAGCAGGATTTAGAAAAAGCTAAAGAATTGTTTGAGAGAGAAGCAAATGTGCTGAAAAAACTTGAGCATCCGCAGATTCCACGTTTCCACGCCTCCCTACAAGTGATGTTAGGCAATAAGGATTTTTTCTTTTTGGTGCAAGACTATGTGGAGGGTGATAACTACTGGGATTTATTGGAAAACCGCATAACACAGGGGCAAACGTTTAGTGAGGAGGAGGTTGTCAAACTGCTGCAACAGATGTTGCCCATTTTGTCTTACATCCACTCTCTCAATGTCGTTCACCGTGATATTTCTCCAGATAATATCATTTTGCGAAGGACTGATAATTTGCCCGTGCTCATTGACTTTGGTGCTGTGAAGCAATTGCCAGCTTCTAAAGGTTTTTGGTTTACCCAACTCGGTGGAATTCGCACCATTTTAGGTAAAAAAGGATATGCTCCAGAGGAACAACTACGGCAGGGTAAAGCATTTTCGAGTACCGATTTGTACTCTTTAGCAGTAACGGCACTGGTGTTGTTAACTAGTAAGGAACCACAAAAACTCTACGACAGCTATCAGGGAAGTTGGCGGTGGGGAACGGAAATCAAAGTTAGCCCCAAATTGGAAGCTGTCTTAAAAAAGATGGTGGCTTATAAACCAAGCGATCGCTACCAGAAAGCCGATGATGTTCTCAAAGACTTACCATCTTACACTCCTGCTGCCAAACCTGTAAATACTCAGATGACCAAGCTGAGGACGATGGTGGTTGCTCCTGGGCGAAAACGTATCAAGACTCTTATGAGCAAGCTTCATAACAAAACTCAGCTGGCTGCTCAAGCGCTACCTTTGCCTGTTTGGCTTCGTCCTTTTGCTTTCAGTCTTATAAGCACAACTGTCATTGCTTTAACTTTAGTAGGAACTTGGGCGATAGTAAATGCTGTTATTCAGGCTGTAACATCTATTTCTATACCAACAGTATCATTACCTAAAATTCCAGGAGGGTCAGATTCTCCTGAAAAACCAACGGATAGCAAACAAGCAAGTCGCGCTAACCAAATTATCCGTCGCCGTCAGCAGCTTGACATTTCAGAAGTCTTTTTTACACAAATGGTAGATAAAATTTTTTATACTAAAAATCCTGAAGCCAAGGGACGTACTCTTACGGGTAATTCAGAAGATACTGCTTTACGAAATGAATGGTATGCGATCGCTGAAAATTTGTTAAATAAACTAGAACGAGCTAATCTTAGCACCTCAGCGCGTCGCCAACTAGGAAACTACAGTGCGCGAGACTACGACAATTGGAGACGTCAATCCCAAGCAGGACAATGGGGTGACTATACAATCGAGCAACTCAACAGAGACACAAATAAAAAATTTGATAGATTGTTTCCGGGGCAGCGACGCAGGGATGAGAAACTGGATAAACAAACATTTGGTCAAATCTGGTATGCCCTTGCTGCTGAACAAGTCAACAAACTAGATGCGAACTAGGACGAGATGGGGACTAATGTAGAGACGCGCCGTAGGCGACTGGCGTTGCGTCTCTACAATTATTGACAAATGACTAATGACTAAATGACTATGAATCCTGTTTATTGCTCCAAAGGACATGAAAATCCAACTGGTAGTCTGTTTTGTTTACATTGCGGCGAAAAGATGGATAACCCGGTGAGTCAAGGTATTCAAAGCGGGCAAACTTTGGGCGATCGCTATATTATAGTTCATCAGTTGGGGCAGGGAGGGTTCGGACGTACATATTTAGCTGAGGATATTAACCGCTTCCGTGAACTTTGTGTTTTAAAGGAATTCTCGCCTCAAGTTCAAACGCCATACGTTTTACAAAAAGCTCAAGAACTGTTTCAGCGAGAAGCCAGCGTTCTCTACAAGCTGCAACACCCCCAAATTCCTCGCTTTCGGGAATTGTTCCCCATTAACCTAGCTGATAAAGAGTACCTATTTCTGGTACAAGATTACGTAGAAGGGCAAACTTACCGCTCGTTGTTAGATACAAGGAAACAACAAGGTTTGCAGTTTACAGAAGCGGAAGTACGTCTGCTAATGCAGCAAATTCTGCCTGTTTTAAACTATATCCACTCAATAGGAGTCATTCACCGCGATATCTCTCCTGAAAACTTAATTTTACGCAGCATTGACCAACTGCCAGTGTTAATTGATTTTGGCGGTGTCAAACAAGTTGCTGCAACAGTCGTGTCGCAATATTATCAACCCGGTGAAGTGACATCTCCCCTACTGCCAACATTATTGGGTAAAGTCGGATACTCTCCCCCAGAACAAATGCAGACGGGGTTGGTAGAGCCTCATAGTGACTTATATGCCTTAGCAGCAACGGTACTCGTTTTACTGACAGGCAAACAGCCTCAAGAACTTATAGATGATCATACCCTCACCTGGCAATGGCGACGAGAAATTAACTTGAGTCCAACTTTCGGAATGGTGTTGGATAAAATGCTATCGCCAACACCAGCACAACGCTACCAAAGCGCTCATCAAGTTCTCCAAACGCTTAGTCCGCAGCCCGTCTATCTCCCACCACAGCAGCCTCTTCCCGCTCCAACACCGCCACCACCGCAAACAGAAGAAACCCTAGCCTTATCCCCTAGTCCCCCTACTTCCCCTAGTCCCCCTAGTCCCTCCAAAAAGTGGTGGACACCTGGTAAAATCCTGATGGCGGTAGTGATTGCTACTAGCATTGGTCTGAGTATGTGGGGAGTAACTCAATTACTTGATTCCTCTTCACCAATCATCTCATCTGATGCTCCACAACTTTCCCCAGAAGAACGGCAGCGCAAGGAAAGATTAGATGAGCGCCGTCAACAGTTGAGTATTGACCAAAAATTTTTCATTGGCTTAGTAAATGAAGCCTTTTGGGATAAAAATGCAAGTTTGCGAAATCGCACCCTAACTGACAAGCCGGAAGATGCACAACTCAGGGCAGAATGGGATAGTACAGCAGGCGAATTGCTGGAAAAGCTGGCGGTACTGAGTTCAGATGCACGGAGACAATTAGGTAGTTTCACACAAGCAGAACGCGATCGCTGGAAGGTGCAAGTTAACCAAATCAACGTCGGTAGTCGTTCTTTGTATGATTTAGGGGATGCAGCATTTTTCCAGCAATTTCCAGAACAGCGTGGCAAGAATTTTATCGATCAGCCCATTGGACAAGTTTGGCACGGGTTTGTCAGCGACAAACTCAATGCCATCCTTGCTGGCAGCGCTTTTAGGAAAATAGTCTTTGACACAGGGGCGACGAGTACCAGAGTCAGTGGTACTCTCAAACCAGGGGAAGGTAAAGTTTTTATCGCCGAACTTAACAATGAACAATTGATGAAAATCAAGCTTGGTGGGAATTCTAAAATTCTGCTTTCCGTGTATTCCCCTACTGGTAAATCACAATTTTTGGAAGATTCAACACAACGTACCTTTTCCGTTAAACTTTCAGAAACCGGATTTTATGAATATGTCATTGTTTCTACGGCATCAACCACATCAAATTATACACTTACAATTACAGTAGAAAATCCGGCTCCAGCTCCGTCGCCTACGCCAACACCAACACCCACGCCTACAGAAACCATTACGCCGACACCAACACCAACTCCTACAGAAATCATTACACCGGCACCAACACCAACTCCTACAGAAATCATTACACCGACACCTACGCCTACAGAAACCATCACACCGACACCAACATCCACATCTACGCCCACGCCTACATCGACATTCTCTCCCACACCCACAGCATCGTAAAGCATGATTAAAGCTAACTTTTAAGCCAGGACTGGGGGAACTTTTTCACCCACTGCTATTCTCCGTAAGTTAACAAACCAAGTGTGTTAATAGTAACTTTGATATAACTATAAGCAGAAAACTTTTGATAAAGAAAAAACATAAGAAAATACTATACACAAAATTACTTCCAGTGTGCGACAATTGCACTTCTGTGCATCACTGCATAGCAACCTCTTAAGTACAATGGCTAACTTGAAAGTCAAGAAGTAGCGAAGCGTGCATTAATCCCAGAGGTTATTTTTTTGTAGTCTTCTGTGTTTTTAGGGTGGAAAAATTGGAAATGCAATCTTACCCGGTGGGGGACACACCTTTGGTTCCAGTTGGCAGTCACTGTATTCTCGAACTTTATGACTGTCCAACACATCTCCTGAACAATCCTGTTTTCATTAGACAGGCTTTACAGGAAGCGGCTAAGGTAGCGAAGTCTACTCTGTTAAACGAGGTATCTCACCATTTTGAGCCTTACGGGGTAACAGCTCTTGCGCTGTTAGCCGAATCTCATATTTCAATACATACGTGGCCAGAATATGGCTACATAGCAGTGGATATTTTTACCTGCGGTGAACACGCAGAACCGGAAAACGCTTGTAAGTACCTCGTGCAAACTTTTCAAGCTAGCAAACACGTACTGATGAAACTTCCTAGAGGCAAGCTTCCACCACAAGTTCAAAAGAAACTGGAAGAAAGCCTATCTCTGGCAACTAGCGAACGTTGACAAATAGAGGGGGTTATTGTATGTCAGGTAGCAATGTCGGTGCAGATTTTTGGATGAGCGAATACATCACTCCTTGGGATATTTACTCTCATGGAGTCACGGGGGTACTTGCCCACAAAAAAACCGCTTACCAAGAAATGTACATTGTAGAAACTGGTACTTACGGCAAAGCACTAGTTCTAGATGGCAAGTGGCAGTCATGCACAGGCGATGAATTTTTATACCACGAGCCACTGGTTCACCCTGCCCTAATTTTTCATGGAACACCCCGTAAGGTGTTGATTCTTGGTGGTGGTGAGGGAGCCACAGCACGAGAAGTGCTGCGTTGGCAAACAGTGGAAAAAGTGGTGATGATTGACATTGATGGCGAGGTGGTGGACGCATGTCGGCTACACCTGAGCGAAATGCATCAAAATGCTTTTGATGACTCACGTCTGGAAGTCGTGATTGCAGACGCACTCGACTTTTTAGATACGACTAACGAGCAGTGGGATGTCGTCATTTCCGACCTTTCCGACCCTATCGAGTCAGGTCCATCCTTTGCGCTGTTTACTAAGGAATACTTTGAGAAAATCCGTCGGGTGCTGTCACCACAAGGATTCGTAGTGATTCAAGCAGGTCCTGTGTCCCCAGGGGAATTAACCCTGCACGCCCGCTTGGTACAAACCTTGAATGCGGTTTTTCCCAACGTTCAGTCCTACAGCAGCTACACCTCTACCTATGGCAGACCGTGGGGATTTGCTTTAGCTTCAGAGGCAAAAATTGATACCCGACCCGATCCAGAAAGGATCAATCAGCTGTTGCAGGAAAAAACCAGCGGTGGGTTTCGGATGTTAGATGGTGTTACCCTTTTGGGTATGCTGCATCTGCCATTGCATTTGCGTCAGGCGATCGCCGCAGAAACCCAAGTTTACACCCTCGCCGAACCTCCGAAATTTTTCGGGCAAGGAGCGGTGAAACAATAAGTTGTAGAGACGCGCCATGGCGCGTCTTTACTTCTGGATTTTCAATATTAATTAGGTTTAAAAAATTTTCATTATGACTCAGGTGCAAACTTTTACCTCTGTATTACCATTTCTGGGTTCTGAAGTTCAGTGGTCTTACGGTGACTCAAAGGTTGTTATTTTACCAATTCCCTATGAGGCAACAACCACCTACCGCAAAGGCTGCGAAAACGGTCCTTCTGCTCTTTTGGAAGCGTCTCAACAATTGGAATGTTATGACGAAGAGCTAGATAGGGAAGTTGCTCAGGAAGTGGGAATTTATACTTATGAACCAATAGCAGATACACGGAATGGTGCGATCGTACCAGCCGAAAAAATGCTGCAAGTGACGCAAGAGACAGTCTATCAACTGATACAGGATGGGAAATTTGTCATCGCGCTTGGTGGGGAACACAGCATTACTACTGGTGTTGTCGAAGCATACCGCAAAGCATACCCAGATGAACCATTCACAGTGATTCAAATAGACGCCCACGGCGATTTACGCTATGAGTACGAAGGCTCAATTCACAATCATGCCTGTGTGATGCGGCGAATTGTGGATATGGGCTTGCCAACAGTGCAAATTGGTATCCGCGCTATTTGTAAAGAAGAAGCAGAATTAATTAAAGAGAAACATCTCACTGTATTTAAGGCACGGGAAATTGCTAACCAACCAGACTGGATGGAAAGGGCATTAGCCAGTATTAAAACACAGCGAGTCTTCCTGACAATTGATTTAGACGGTATTGAACCAACCCTAATTCCAGGCGTAGGGACGCCAGAACCTGGTGGATTAAGTTGGTACTCCCTCACCACTTTTTTATGGCAAGTGTTTCAAAACCATCAAGTTATTGGCTGCGATGTCATGGAACTCGCACCGATTGTTGATTCGGTTGTGTCTCAATTTACCGCTGCCAAACTTGTTTATAAGTTAGTTGGCTATCAGGCAATACGGTTCAGATAAGATTGTTTGTAAGTGCGATTGCCTATGTAGAGACTTTGCAGTGCAACGTCTCTACACGAGACTTCTTGCATTCATTCCAAAAAAAAGAATAATTAACCACAGATGGACACAGATGGACACAGATGGAATCAAAGAGATGCAAGAGGTCTACGCATAGGAACTGTCACAAATAACCCTTAGTCACCTAATCGAAGTCTGTTGGCAAATCTGGTTGGCGGTCATGCTGGAAGAGTCGGGTAATTTGAGCTGGGGTCACACGCCCAAGGGAAAGTTCTGGAATCGCATCTTCAGCAAAGAATTCCACTTCCTCCGTCTCTATACTTGGCGATGGCGAACCACTCACAAGTTCGCACTTAAAAAAGAGCTTGTAGATATAATGCGGATGTGGTGGGTGTCTTTGCCTGTTTCTATCATAGACAGCCAGCAATTTGATAGCACGGGTGTGATAACCTGATTCTTCATAGACTTCTTTAACGGCTACCTCGCTGGGTGAGTCGCCAATATCAGCCCATCCACCTGGTAAAGTCCAGCAGCCGTCCTCTCTTTCCTTCACTAACAATATGGTATTGTCGCGAAACACTACTCCACGCACGTCAACTTTGGGTGTTGCGTATCCTACTTCCTGGGAGAATAAATCGAGGATATAGCTGTGTTCGACATTTGAGTAGGTTGCCATGATTTCAGCTGCGATCGCTTCGCGGGCGCTCTGCGCCATCGCCTGTAGCGATTTGTAACGTTCTATATCAAAAGGATTTTCCGAAAACGTTAACCCATTTTGGGCGATCGCGAAGCGGCTCCCTGCTGGAGCATCGCTTGTAATTTTTGCGTCCATTCCAGCCATTTAGGTTCCACAATTTTCTCCCTATGAGTGTAGAGACGTTACACGTAACGTCTCTACATTGGTTTTACCTATGAGCTTTTATGCTTCATCTAAAGCAGCAATACCAGGTAACTCCTTACCTTCAAGTAACTCCAAGCTAGCGCCACCACCAGTGGAGATATGGCTCATTTGGTCGGCTAAACCAACTTTTTCCACAGCCGCCACAGAGTCACCACCACCGATGATAGTGGTCGCACCTGTTTTGCTGATGTCGGCGAGAGTGTGGGCTACTGCTTCGGTACCTACGGCAAACTTATCAAACTCAAACACGCCCATTGGACCGTTCCAAATCACACTCTTGCAGTCAGCAAGGGCTTCTTGGAACAGTTTCACGGAATCAGGACCGATATCCAAGCCCATCCAACCTTCAGGGATATTTTCCACGCTGACGGTTTGAGAATTGGCATGAGCGTCAAATTTATCTGCTACGACTACATCTGTAGGAAGCAGGAAAGTCACGCCCTTTTCTTTAGCCTTTGCTTCCAAAGACTTTGCCAGTTCTAGCTTGTCGTCTTCCACCAAAGACTTACCAACATTCAAACCACGGGCTTTAAAGAAGGTGAAAATCATTCCACCGCCGATGATTAGTTTGTCGCACTTTTCCAGAAGGGCTTCAATCACGCCAATTTTACTGGAAACTTTGGAACCGCCGATAATCGCTGCCAGAGGACGTTGGGGATTTTCGATAGCGCTTTGCAGGTACTGCAACTCTTTTTCAATCAAATATCCGCCAACGGAGGGACTCAGGTATTTAGTCACTCCTTCAGTAGAAGCATGGGCGCGGTGTGCGGTGCCAAAAGCATCATTAACGTACAAATCCGCATTTGCTGCCAGTTTTTTAGCGAATTCTGGGTCGTTTTTCTCCTCTTCTTTATAGAAACGAACGTTTTCGAGTAACAGCACTTGTCCGTTTTGTAGAGCACCCACTTTAGCAGCAACTTCATCGCCGATAGAGTCGTCGGTTTTAACAACTTCTTGCCCCAATAACTCAGACAGACGCTTGGCAACCGGAGTTAACCGCAGTTTGTCATCTACACCCTTAGGACGCCCGAAATGGCTTACTAGAATCACCTTAGCTCCCTTCTGCGTCAAATCCTGTATGGTAGGCAGAGCAGCACGAATGCGAGTATCATCTGTAATGTTACCGGCATCATCCAGAGGCACGTTAAAGTCAACTCGCACCAGGGCGCGTTTACCAGACAAGTCTGTTGCAGACAAATTTGCTAAAGTCTTCTTTGACACGGCACAAACCTCCTGATTGCCTTTTTGTTATGTTTTTTTAGTAGATCCATCCAGATTTTACCGAGTCATGGGGGCGGAGGTGAATCCGAATGTTCAAAACAGTTCTATTTCCAGTTGATCAAAGCCGAGAAGCACGGGAAGCAGCTGACATGGTTGTCCATATCGTGCAAAAGTACGGCAGTCGCTTGGTACTGCTGAGTGTGGTTGAGGAACCCGCCGCAGACTCGCCTAACGGGGATGCGATGTCCTCACCAGAGACAGTTGCCCAATTGCTAGAAACAGCCAAATCTCTGTTTGCTGGGCAAGGCATTTCTGCCGAAACACTTGAACGGCAAGGCAAACCTGCTTTTACCATCTGTGATGTGGCAGATGAAATAGAGGCAGATTTAATCATCATGGGTTGTCGGGGACTAGGATTGACTGACGAGGGGGCAAATGATAGCGTCACCACCCGCGTGATTAATCTTTCTCCTTGTCCAGTGTTAGTTGTGCCGTAAATAGTTACGAGTTATTTAGTTGTGGGGTGCGTTACACCGCGTTAACGCACCACTTTAAACTAATTTGAAAATTCTTGCTTATTTAGCAACTTCCAATTCATCTAGCACCAAAATACGTAATTCTGTAACGCGCCTAAAAGTGACATCATTAGTTAAAAACGCGTCACAGCCTGCTGCTAAAGCTACGGCAATCTGAAAGGCATCAGGTAATTGTAAGTTGTATTTGGCTCTGATTTGAGCAGCATCTATTGCTAAAGTTTCGTCATCAATTGGCAAAAACTCTATGTTTTCAGTGTCAGTCATCAACTGAATGAACTCTTGCTGTAATTCCGTTTGTCCTAAACGGTAAGGCTGAACTAAACATTCAGCAAAAGTAACGGGTGAAATAACTCCCATTAACACACCATTTAAAATATGATCAAATACCACGCTAGCAGATGCAAAATATTGTGGGTTTCGTTCGACGTAGTAAATAACTGGTGCGGTGTCCAAAAACAGGCGCGTCACACCCTGTAAGCTTTCTGTAACGTTCACTCCTCTTTCCTTAATTGCTTTTCTGCAATTTCTAAATCAGGGAACTCTCCACGCCTCATGCGTGTGACGTATTCTTGAGCATCCATCCCTCCAAGTAGATTGGGTGCTATTCCAGCAAATTCACTTACTTTGCGACGTGGCTTGCGTTTAATTTCGCAATTTCGTAATTTTTGTGTTAGGTGGGCAATGAGACGCAATTGTTCATCGGGTGTGAGTGCGTCTGCTTGTTTCATCACTTCAAATAATTCTTTAGACATTTTGGCTGTTCCTCCCTTTATTCAAGCTTATCAATAGTTACTAAGAGATGAAACATCACTTTGAATTTTACAGATAAATCATTGATTATATCGGCTACGAAATCTGTTGCTGACGCTGCTCAATTTCGGCAATGGGTAATAACAACGTTTCTTCAATTTCCTGTCGTACTGCGGGAGACACTTCACAACCACTATTAAGGCAATCTAGCAGTAATGGATTAGCATTGTAGTACTGATGTAGTATTTTTTGCTGCTGTTCGCTGAACTGCCAATCATTACCAATATTAGAATTATTAAAGATTAACGATTTAAAACTCGATACCAATAATTTGTGGCTTGATTTCCAAATTTCAATTAGCTGATAAATTCTGTCATTTATCTCTTTAAAATGGTCTTTCAAATATTCTTCTAATTCACTTGAATTCCTAACTATATTTATAGGTCTTAATAATGCTTTTATTCTGTGAATAGCCAGTAATTTATCTATATTTTGACTACGACTATTGTCAGTATGTTCACTTAAAAAAATATCAATAAGATTCATAGGATAATTACCAATCTGACTATCAAGCTTTACTGATATATGTAAAGCAGCGGATGAAAAGCCATAATTTACTTGTATTTCTACAAGGTTTTTCATAATTTTAAAAGCAGAATTATAATCAATTTCAAAATCATAATCGATAAGGCAACTAGCTAACTTAAGGTTGTAATAAGCATATCGCAATAAAAAATCATGATAATAAGCAAGAAAAGATTCAAATCTATAAGGAATGTCAAATAATTCATACAATAATTTAGACTTTTGATATATCTCTGAGAATAAATTCTGCAAATAATTATCTGAGGCTAGCATTAAGTCAATTTTTCGCTTCATTAACAATAGTAGGCTATCGGCAGGCTTCATCATTTCAAATGAGAGTAAAAATACTTCCCGCCAGCCTTTCTCACTCATGTGGCTCATCAAACCTTGCCAATCAGTACGCTCAACAAACCATTTTGCTGTAAAATACTCTTGAAACGTTAAATGGGAGAAAGAGTAAATTCCCCTCGCTCTCTCCACCAGTAACCCATGTTCCGCTTCAATAGATTTTAGCAACGCCTTACTATTCTGTTGTAAGCTTGCTCGGTCATTTTGGGTATTAGGTAAAGTACGGAGATAGTCGGCAATATATCGCTCAACTTCGTCTTGTTCAAAGAAGTAACGGGTTTTTTCAAAAGTAATCGCTGCAACCTGACTTAAAAGCTCTATCTTGTGTTCTAAAGACAAATTGTGATAAAAATCATCCCGTTGAATACCCCTCGATTCATCCCATGTGACGAGCAGAATGTCCAGTCCTTGCTCATAAAGCTTAGAGCGTTTTGACGGAAATTCGCCTTTTGCTTGGAAAACAAAGCAAGTTAGATTCAGCAATATTGGTGTTACTGCGAGTTTTCGGATTGGCTTGTTTTCTGGTAGATTCAGCTTCTTAATAAACAGCTTGGCTGTAGCTTTCCCCCCTTCCGCATCATTCCTGGCAACTGCTATAAACCACTTTGTAGCAAAGGCTGCGACTTGCTCATGGTTAAAATCTGCAACCTCAACATCAGTAAAATTTTCTACCGAAAATATGTATTTTTGGGCAGCAATGCGACAGGTGATAATAAACTGATTTTTGAAATATTTATTAACAAATTGGCGGATATGTTTGACTATTTCATCATCTTCTTCTGATACTTCATCCAAGCCATCTAGCAAAATTAAGGCTTTGCCCTTGGTAAGTATCATTTCAATAAGCGATTTATCAGCAATACCACAATCGCTAAATTCTTGGCTAATGTAGTTCAATAATTTGAACTCACTGTCATCTCTTCTAGTGTCTTCAGCAAAGTATTTCAGCCGAATGAATATCGGTACTCTATCGCTTTGAAAATCGCCCAAGTCGCACTTAATCGCTACCCACTGCAAAAACGTGGTTTTACCTGCTCCTGGTTTACCAAGTACCATCAGCTTACAGTACCGCGACACAGCAAGTAACCCTGGTACTCGTTCCTGAACAACTCTGTCTAATCTATCAAAGTCATCAGATTCTGGGTTAAAGCCTTGCACCAAGTCAGAAATCTTTGGCGATGACTTGCTTGTTATCTGTTCCAAAATGTTGACATCAGTATAAATATCCGCCAGTGCAACAGGTTGGGAAATGTCCAGCATCCGCATGGTACCGCACTGGTATTGGATTTTTTCGTGGCGCTTTTGGCGCACTTCCTGCACCAGTGCATCAATTTTGTGAGTGCCCTGCTTCTTCTCCTCTAATTCAGATTTCTCATCTTTGGGTAAATCAGCAATCTCTCGCCAATCCAATTTCAATTTCTTGCAAATCTTGTGAAAATATCCACGGCTAACTGGTTTACCCGCAAAAAAGTTCTGAACAATTGTGCGAGAAATTTGTAACTCCGCTGCCAAAGCTACTTTAGACTCAAAATTTAGCAGCGCTTGTTCAGCTAACTTGAGTCCTTGTAGAGATAAATTGAGCGATCGCGCTTTACGTTCCGCCATTTCACAGAGTTACAGCTTTTTTCTAGTCTATCTACTTGGTCAAAAGTTGTACATTAAGTTGACAGAAGCTGTACAGTCTCTAACCCTGATATGGTCTCGGTTGTAGCCATTGATTAGCCATGATGAAAGCGTTCTGATTCAGAGAGATTTTTATGGAGCCCATCTCGATGATTATTCTTAGTGCTTTCATTAGTGCGGTAATTACTTGGTCAGTCGAAACTTCTGCTAATGCTAGCTCGTACTGGCTGCGTGAGTTGTGGGCAAAACGCAAGCGCGGCGATCGCAACCCCAACCCTCCCAATCAAGACGAAAACAACTAAACACCCACCGTCATCCGCCTGGAATTTTCCCTCCAGGCGCTATCTCCCATTCTCTCCTCGCTCTGCGCCCTCTGCGTCCTCTGCGGTTTATCTTTTGCAGCGAGCAGTTACCAGTTACCAGTTACCATTTTTAGCGGGAGGAAGGAGACCCCCATCAAAAATGGTACGTTTCACTTGGGGTCTAAATCTCCAAGTGAAACCTGGTCACTGTTCACTGGTCACTGTTTCATTCCCCCAACTCCTTAAACAACCCCGCCAACACCACATTAGAAAACAAAAAACCATCGGGATCAGTTAACCGCAACCTTCCTCCCACAACTTCCACCCAGCCTTTCTCATAGTACGGTTGCAAACACTTGTGAATCTCCTCTACCTTTTCCTCGCCAAATTGTTCCGCCAACATCGCCAAACTCACACCTTCTGCCAAACGCAGCCCCAACATTAAGGTTTCTAACAAAACTTCATCTGGTGATGTCACTTCGCAATCAATCACACCACCATCTTGCACCCACTGATAGTACTCCTTCGTTTTACGCGGACGGTTGAACCGCTTCCCCTCTACATAACTCGCTGCGCCCATACCCAAGCCATAATACGGGCGATTTTCCCAATAAACCCGATTATGGCGACATTGATGTCCCGGCTGTGCATAATTGGAAATTTCATAATGCTCGTAACCTGCACTCGTCAAAATTTGCTGTGCCATCCGATACATTTTGACTGTGGTTTCATCTGTGGGTAATGGTTGATCCCCAGGTTTATAGTAACGACCAAAAGCAGTTCCAGGCTCAATAGTGAGGTCGTAAATCGATATGTGCGTGGGTGCTATAGCAACCGCTTTTTCCAAAGACTCCTGCCACCTATCCAAAGTTTGATGCGGTAATCCTGAAATTAAGTCTATGCTGGAGTCGGGAATCCTCACCTGCCGAATCAAGTCTACAGCTGCGAAGATATCAGAGACTGAGTGCGATCGCCCACAAAGTTGCAATAAGTCTTCTTGAAACGCTTGTACACCTAAACTTATCCGATTGACACCTGCACTGCGGTAACCTTGTAGATGTACCAAATCAAACGTTCCTGGGTCTATTTCCATTGAAATTTCCACCCCAGGTGATACACCAAACCGTTTGTCAAGCGCTTTTAATATCCGCTGTAACTGTTCTGTAGAGAGAAGCGAAGGAGTACCGCCGCCAAAGAAAATAGTGAGCAAGGGTTGTCCGAGGGTTGGTGTGATGGCAATTTCTTGACATAACACATCAACATATTGGGAGATAGTGCCAGATGTTTCACCCCGCAAGCGTTCCCCCACAACAGATACAGGAAAGTCACAGTAAAAACATCGCCTTCTACAAAAGGGAATATGAATATAAGCAGAACTTGGAATGCCGGAAGTAGAAACTTTTTGAATCATGTTGATAAAGATTTAAATTATCATTTACAGAATTACAAAATCATGAAAATTCCTGTGTTATTTAGATTTTTTTATCGTTTTACAACAAAAAGATGAAAAATATAAAGCATAAAACTCTTTGGTTATAATGATTGCAGATGTTGTCAGACTGAGCCTCTTAGTATGACGATAAATGTTTCCTAAATCTATTTTACCGAGGAAATAAAAAATACTTTACTTGCTCGGGTAACACAGTTACAGGAAAACCATAAAACAATGCTAGATGCCATTATTATTTTCTCATTCGTCTTGGCAGCAGCGGGAACAGGTTACTACAGCACCGATCTGTTACCTAGTGGGGCACTAGCTAGAGTTTCTAATCTGGAAGCTTTACGCATGATTGTCGCTGCTTTTGCCGCCATATTTGGAGGTGCAGTTGGATTGAGTTTCCAAACAGGATACCGTCGTTTGGAAGCTCAAGTTCGCGAACTGCCACTCGAAGTTATTTTAACTCGAGCTATTGGATTAGTCATTGGACTATTAATAGCCAACTTAATGCTTGCCCCGTTATTCTTGCTACCAATTCCAGCAGATTTTAGCTTTATTAAACCATTGGTAGCAGTTGTGGGTAGTATTATTCTGTCATACACAGGTATGAATTTAGCAGATGCCCACGGACGTGGATTATTGCGGCTGATTAATCCCAACACCGTGGAAACAATGGTTGTGGAAGGGACTCTCAAACCCGCCAGTACCAAAGTTTTAGACACCAGTTGCATTATCGATGGTCGTATTGAAACACTGCTAGAAACTGGGTTTCTGGAAGGGCAGCTTATCGTGCCACAGTTTGTCTTGCAAGAATTGCAACAAGTAGCCGATGCTAGCAAAGACCAAAAGCGGGTACGCGGAAGGCGTGGACTGGAGATTCTCAACCGGATCAAAGTAGCTTACCCTGATCGCATCCTGATCAACCCAGTTGATTATGAGGATATTCCCACAGTTGATGCTAAATTAGTGCGTTTCGCTCAAGAAATCAACGCTACATTGCTAACCAATGACTACAACTTATCGAAAGTTGCTAGCGTTCAGAAAGTGCCTGTATTGAATGTCAATGATTTGGTGAACGCAGTTCGCCCCACCTATCTACCTGGTGATAACATTGACCTAAAAATTCTAAAAGAAGGCAAAGAACCTAGTCAAGGTATTGGCTATCTAGATGATGGCACAATGGTCGTCGTTGAGGAAGGCAGCCATTATGTGGGAGGTGAACTCCGGGTGGTCGTCACTAGTGCTTTGCAAACTTCCGCAGGAAGGATGATTTTTGCCAAACCTCAAGCTTCAGCTTTTGCATGAGGGCGATGGCACGTTCAATTCGAGTTAAACTTTGCGGTCGGTGCAGTCAATCTGCACCGATTTTATGTTGTTAGTTGTTAGTTATTAGTTGTTAGTAGAACAACCAACCACTAACCACTAAATCTCATAAATTTCTAATGGTAAATTATCTGGGTCTTTAAAAAAAGTAAATCGTTTACCAGTCATTTCATCAATCCTAATATTTTCCACCTCTACCCCTTTTGATTGTAAATAATTAACCGTTTGCTCAATATCATCAACTTCAAAAGCTAAATGCCTTAAACCACAAGCCTCAGGATTGCTGACTCTTTCAGGAGGACTAGAAAAAGAAAATAACTCAATTTGATGATTATCTCCCACACGTAAGTCCAACTTATAAGAATTTCTCTGAGCACGGTACGACTCATTAATAATAGAAAAACCCAAAACCTCTACATAAAACTTTTTCGAGCGTTCGTAATCAGAACAAATAATAGCGACATGATGAATTCCAGTCGTTTTCATTCTCTTATTGTCTCTTTCCTCTGCGCCTTAGCGGTTTATTGATCATAAGGGCAGGCAAGATGCCTGCCCCACAAACTAAGAATCCTGCAAAACAGTCTTAGACACAATTCTGGTTTTCTTGCGATCGCTTTCGGATAACTCTTCACCAGCTTGGAGGCGGGTTGCAGAAGTTTGCAATACCGTTGCTGCACTTTTATCTCCCATTTGCAGGGCAGTTTTGGCAGCAGTTTGCAGCATTGTTGCCGCACCAGCGCGATCGCCCTGTTGCAATTTTGCCTCTGCTAGCTGAGTTTGCCGATATTTGGCTAATGCCAAAATATGCTGCTGTACTTGGTTATCAACAGAAGGTTGGTAGATCCGGATGACATTTGCCTCAACTGGGATAGTTTCTGAAAGTAACCCTGTCTTATTTTGTGCTGGATCGTCGTAGCGGACTTGCAACCTAGCGATAGTCTGTCTACCTTCTGGCAACTGTCCCAGGTAGAGATTTGCCAAAATCACCCGTTCCACATCCTTCATCAAGTCGCCCAAGCGTACAGCGAAACGTCCATCAGCTTCTGGTTGCACTGGCAATTCAATTGTATCTGGGGCAACTTGGGCAATGGGTTTTAGTTCTGCCAGCCGCACATTGGGCATGAGGGAAAATAGCAGATAAGCATTCGTCAATCCTACTGTTTGAATACGGTTGAAAAGGCGACTAAACTCATCCACTGCTTGTTCTGGTTGCTGAATGTAAGACAAAGTACCACCACCAGCATCAGCGATTTTTTCCAGAACATCTTGGTTCCAATTGTCACCAAATCCCAAAGTGTTTAAAGTCAAATTATAGCCAGTAGCCAATTGGGCAAATTTCAAACAGCGGTTATTGTCACCGTGTTCATTTTCACCATCAGTTAAGAGAAAAACTTGAGAAATTGTTTCTTTTTTTCCCTTCGCCAGTTCCTCAATACCTAAGCGCAAACCTTCATCAATAGCCGTTCCACCATCAGCAGAAAGGCGGTTAATTTGCTGTTTAATTCGCTCAGGATTTTCAATAATTTGATTAGGGACTAAAACCTTGGCGCGGTGGTCAAAAACAACAATACTCAGGCGATCCCCAGGGTTGAGTCTATCAACAAGACGGTTCGCCGCTTTTTTGACAGTTTCTAAAGGTCGCCCACTCATTGAACCACTATGGTCGAGAATGAGGCATAAATTCAGTGGGATGTTGCGATCCATAATTTCTGCAAGCGCAGAAATAGAAATTGCCAACTGACGTTGACTGTTAAATTGATTGGCATCTAAGTTGCCATCATTAAGAGCAGGCTGCAAGCTTACCTTCATAACCCCCCAAGGTTCCTACACTGGCTATACATATTTATAAATAACTTCAAAGGACATCATCTCTACTTCGGAAAACTTATCTGACAAGAAGTTTAAATAATGTTCACAATACAATAAAGGGTGTATAGCAATGGGGAATGGAGAATACTTTTTATAGTTTCCCTTGTACCCATACATCCCTACACCCTAGCGAGAAATCCACACCTCCCTTGCGAGTGAGCATCGCGCTAGGATGTACTAGAGTTAACGGCATAAATTTAGGCAACAGTTGCTATGGAAAATTCCATCATCAAGGCTGTGCAAGCGCCTTACTACGGCGACAACTTCTACCGAACACCGCCTCCAGATTTACCTTCTCTATTGTTAAAAGAACGTATTATATACCTGGGACTGCCCTTAGTTTCACCAGATGAGTATAAACAGCAACTGGGAGTAGACGTAACAGAACTGATTATTGCTCAACTTCTGTACCTGCAATACGAAGACCCAGACAAGCCCATTTCTATCTACATCAACTCCACAGGCACATCTTGGTATACTGGAGATGCCATAGGCTCTGAAACAGAAGCTTTTGCCATCTGTGACACGCTTAATTACATCAAGCCGCCAGTCCATACTATCTGTCTTGGTTACGCTATGGGTACAGCGGCAATGATTCTCTCTTCTGGAACCAAGGGATGCCGAGCCAGTTTACCGAATGCGTCGATTGTTCTGCATCAGGCAAAACGTGGAACTGGTTACGCTCAAGCGACAGACATTCAAATTCAGGCACAAGAGGTGCTGACAAACAAGCAAATGATCCTGAATATTCTCTCCCGGAATACAGGACAGCCCGTGGAGAGAATCACCAAAGATTTAGATCGGAAGTTCTACATGACACCCGAACAAGCCAAAGAATACGGCTTGATTGACCGTGTTTTAGAAAGTACCAAAGACCTTCCTCAAGCATTAGCTGCTGTTCCTCGTTAAATCTTAATTTTTTTCTAAAAACAAAACAATCTTATGCCGATTGGTATTCCTAGAGTCCCTTTTCGTTTCCCTGGAGACCCTTACACCCAGTGGATTAATATTTACGAACGCCTTGCTTTAGAACGCATTATTTTCCTGAGTGGAGAAGTGACCGACGGCATGGCTAATGCTATCATTGCCAGACTGCTGTACATGGATTCTGAAGACCCAAGCAAGGATATCAGTATCTACATCAACTCCCCAGGTGGTTCGGTGACAGCAGGTCTTGCCATTTATGACACAATGCGGCACATTAAAGCCAATGTGGTCACAATCTGTGTAGGTATGGCAGCCTCAATGGGTTCGTTCCTGCTGGCAGCTGGCACCAAAGGCAAACGTCTGGCATTGCCCAATACCCGAATTCTCATTCACCAACCTCTTGGTGGCGCTCAAGGTCAAGCTACTGATATTGAGATTGAAGCTAGGGAGATTCTTCGGATGCGGCAGCAACTTAATGGAATGCTAGCTGCTTGCACAGGTCAACCTATAGAAAAAATTCAAAAAGACACAGACCGTGATTTCTGGATGTCTGCTCAAGAGGCAAAAGAATACGGTTTGATTGACCGTGTCATTGAAGAACGTTAGCAGTGAAGGGAGATGGTGAAGTCAGGAGAGTGGAGGAGTGGAGGAGTACCGACCCTTTTTTCTTCCCCCCCCACTCTCACTCTCCCCCTCCCCGTTTCCTCTTGTGCTCCTCTACTGACCAAACTGTGAAGTATGAACTTTAAATTAGAATCGAAGTCTTTATGATTTAGCCTTCAGGCTTTAAGCTAATAGCTGATAGCCGATACTCGCGATCGCTCATAACTCAAGATGGATCTTGGAGATTGCTACCGTTTGCTGGGTTTGAGGTCAGGAGCCTCTTTCGCCGATATCAAAGCGTCTTACCGCCGACTGGCACAGCAATATCATCCTGATATCAATCCAGGTGATAACAAAGCAAAAGAAAAATTTATTGCCGTGACTGAGGCATACAAACTGCTGTTGCACGGACTCCCACCAGAAGAGACAGCGCTGTCTTCGGGTCAGTCGCCAACAGCTCAACATCAGCCAATAAAAGCAAAGTGTCCAGAGGCAACGAAGGAAAAGCCAAAAGAAAAACCAAAACCAAAGCCGCCGAGTTTTTCCGAGATAGAACAGCGGTTGAAATGGAAGACTTACGAGCAGTTACAGCAGTTTCTCAAAGAAAGACGCTTCCCACAAGCGATCGCCTTAGCAGAAGCATTAGCACAACGTTTACCAGAAGATGCAGAAGTGCGTCAATGGCAGGCTATTGTCTATCAAGTTTGGGGACGAGCGCTGATTGCAGAAAAACAGCCTTTCAAAGCTAAAATTTATCTGAAAAAAGCCCTCAAAACTGACCCTCACAATAAGTCTTTGTGGCATGAGGTACAGCGCGATTTTCAGATCTTAGAACATATGTTTTGAGGTTGCATATTATAATGCATATAAATTTTATGCTAAGGGGTTCTTTCTTTTTAGTTTTTAATACCCTATTATTACTATTTTTTATAAATCAATAAGGCGAATGGTCGTTCGCTCCTAGCGCAGGTACTCGCGTTACTGTTAAGGACAGAACATCTGTGTCCATTTTATCGCCATGTCTGCAATTATCGTTACCGTTAAATTATTTGCTGCTTACCAAGAAGCTTATAAAGTGCCAGAACTGGTACTGGAATTGCCTCAGAATACACCAGTTGCCGCAGTCCGCGATCGCTTGATGACCGAACACCCCGAACTCGCTCAGTTGCGTAATATTACCCGTTTTGGGGTGAATCTACAATTTGTGGAACCAGATACCATCCTGCAAGACGGAGATGAGGTGGTGTTAATTCCGCCAGTCAGTGGCGGGTGATATTATAGCGGATTTTGGTTCTGTTAGTACATTTTTATAATTACTAAATACCCGACAAATTTTGTCGGGTATGTTTGACGAGTATTTTTGCTCGTGGTACTATCAATCGAACAGTTGACGGACACCCAGGGAAAGCTGATTTATGACACAGGCGACAACCAACAACACCCAAGCCACCACCGCCACTTTTAAGTCCTTAAAGTGTAAGGAATGTGGCGCGGAATATGAACTCAAGCCTCTTCATGTGTGCGAGTTCTGCTTTGGTCCATTGGAAGTAACCTACGACTATAGCGCCCTACGCTCCACAGTTACTCGTGAAACAATTCAAGCGGGACCAAATTCTATCTGGCGCTATCGTAAGTTTTTACCTGTAGCCAGCGACAACCCCATTGATGTGGGAACTGGTATGACTCCGTTGGTGCGATCGCACCGCTTGGCACGTCGCCTGGGTTTAAATAAGCTGTATATCAAGAATGATGCCGTCAATATGCCCACCCTCAGCTTCAAAGATAGGGTGGTCTCAGTTGCTCTTACCCGCGCACGGGAGTTAGGTTTCACTACGGTTTCTTGCGCTAGCACGGGTAACTTAGCAAATTCTACCGCTGCTATTGCGGCACACGCAGGTTTAGACTGTTGCGTGTTCATCCCTGCTGATTTGGAAGCTGGAAAAATTTTGGGAAGCCTGGTTTACAGTCCAACCCTCATGGCTGTTAAGGGTAACTACGACCAAGTCAACCGCCTCTGTTGTGAAGTTGCGAATACACACGGTTGGGGTTTTGTCAATATCAACCTGCGTCCCTACTACTCCGAAGGTTCTAAGACACTAGGCTTTGAAGTTGCAGAACAACTAGGCTGGGAACTACCCGACCACATCGTCGCACCGTTGGCATCCGGTTCGCTGTACACAAAAATTTACAAAGGCTTCCAAGAATTCGTAGAAGTGGGTCTGGTGGAAGGCAAGAAAGTCAAGTTCAGCGGCGCGCAAGCTGAGGGATGCTCACCTATTGCCCAAGCCTATAAGGAAGAACGCGACTTTATCAAGCCCGTAAAACCCAATACCATTGCAAAATCAATTGCAATTGGGAACCCAGCAGATGCTGTTTACGCTTTAGACATAGCGAGGAAAACAGGTGGTAGTGTTGAGTCAGTCACCGATAGCGAAATTATAGAAGCCATTAAACTGCTGGCAGAAACAGAAGGCATCTTTACAGAAACCGCTGGTGGGACAACAGTTGCCGTGCTGAAGAAGTTGGTAGAAGCTGGTAAAATTGACCCAGATGAAACAACCGTGGTATACATTACCGGAAACGGCTTGAAAACCCAAGAAGCCGTACAAGGTTATATTGGCGAACCTCTGACGATTGAGGCAAAACTTGATAGCTTTGAACGAGCGCTAGAGCGTTCCCAGACACTGGAGCGCCTAGAATGGCAGCAAGTCCTGGTTTAGTCATGAGCCATGAGTCATGAGCACATGACTCATGACTTATAAATTCTTATTCCCTACTCTCCAAATCTATGGCTGTAAAAGTTTTAGTTCCTACTGCTCTGCAAAAATTCACCAACAACCAAGCCGCTTTAGAATGTAAAGGCAGCACGATCGCCGAACTCTTCAATTCCTTAGAAGAAAGCTGTCCTGGTATTAAGTCGCGTTTGTGCGATGAAGCTGGACAACCACGGCGGTTTTTGAATTTGTACGTCAATAGTGAAGATATCCGCTTTTTGGATGGAACGGATACACCATTAAAAGATGGCGATGAAGTAAGTATTGTACCGGCTGTAGCTGGGGGCTAGTAAAATTCAAAATTCAAAATTTAGAGTCCAAAACAACCGTTTTGAATAAATAATTTTGAATTTGAATTGGTTTGTCCTATAAGAGCAAGGCTTTGGTAGCTTGAAAAAGTGGTCGCTATCGGGAGGCGTCGCTGTGTCAAAATGAAGATGACAAATAGCTCCTGGTGAGCTCTAATCGCAAGACAAAGGATAGACCTGAGCAATGGCAGAACCAACAAATCATAATGAAGCTGGGGAAGTAGCTCCCAGCACTGTAGACAAGCAGGCTCCCAGTGTCGCTGAAGAACACGCTCCCAGCACAGACTCACCCGAAGCGACAGACATCCCTACAGCCAACGCGCCAGACCCCAAAGCGGCGAACCCAGAAACTAACCCCAATGCAGCAAAAACAACGACTGCTGCACCCAAGGGAGAAAAGCCAGCAGGGGCAGCCAAAGCAGCCGCAGCAGGGGATAAACCAGCCGCTAAAGCAACAGCAAAAAAAGAGAAAGCACCAGCTGTTGAAGATAAGCCATTTGCAGAGTTTATCCAGCAAGATTACTTACCAGCTGTGCAAAAGGCGATCGCATCTGTTGGGGTGCAAAATTTACAGCTAAATTTTGCCAAGCAGAAAATTTCCATCACTGGTTTTGAAACAGGTGAGGAATGCTGGCAAATTACGGGCAGTTGGCAGAATGGTCTGCGTCAGTTTAACCTGTATTTTCCTGAAGAAGATATTCAAGGGAAAAAGGCTTTTTCCTGTCATGAAGGCAAAAAGCCTAGCACTCTTGAGTCATTCTTAATCGACGAGCGCAAAGTTACTCTTGACTTACTGGTATATGGATTGGTGCAGCGCCTAAACGGGCAAAAGTGGCTGGGGAGAAATTAGTTCAGTTCGTGGAAGTGGTAAGTGACGGCTCCGGTATCGGGGTCGTTATCTATCTTCACATATCCTGTTTTGAGCATCTCCTTGAAAACAGCTTCCACCTCAGAAAAGCTAGCACCCGTTTCCATAACTGCTTGAGTGACTGTGAGTTTACCACCCCTGTTGTCCGCAGCTTTGAGCAATCGCATCATCAGTTTTTCTTGAGCAGAGCGGTATACTTGGGCAGCAACAGCAGGTTGGTTTAAAGGGACACCCAAAGGTGATAAACCTGCTTTGAGTCTGAGTTTCATTTCCTGTTCCTCAACCATATTAGGGATAATGAACAAGTCTACAAACTGCCCTATACCAAGCACACCACCAGTCAACAGCCATAACAAACCTGTTCCTATCTTGCCGTTGTATAAACGGTGCAGTCCTCCCAAACCAACAAACCAGGCTGCACTCAAGATGTAGGAGACAAGAAGACGGTCTTGATGGTCTTTATTATTCTTATTTCCAGCATTCATCTTGTTTCCTTCCCCTCATTCACTCTTGTTTTCTAAATACAGTTTTCCTACTCTGTTTTTTTCGTATCAGGATAGGCAGCCAGAGTTTTCAAAATTCCCATATCACTGCAATGGCGCAAAGCGCCGAGCCTCAAGGGACGATTACAATGGCATAGTTCTTATCTCTAAGATAACTACCTTATAGAAATTTTACTGACTTTAATGTTACATTAATTACATATATAATCATGCTGGTATATGTTTACAGTATGATTGGCTTGTGGTTATTCTTCTTCACCCAATGGATTCACCCGACTAGGTGATTTTAATTGGGATGAGCTTTTACTACAGGCTACACATCCTCAATTCCCGATTTCCAAAAAAATTGAAGTGTTGTTGCAACTCTTAACGTTTTCTGGGTCTGTTCTCGCCCTGCACCTTGGTAGACTGAACTATACGAATAAAATACTGTCGTCTGTTGTGCCTTGTGAGTCCAGTCCTGGAGGAGGGTTTCCCGCGCCCTGGGAACTGGCGTTCACCGAAGGTGTGCCGAAGGCATACCCGTAAGGGTGAGGGTATTACTTTAGACTTTCGCAGGCACTCAAAATAATAAGACACTTATGGCAATCAAGACATGGTAGATTCCCTCAAAAAACCAGGCTTTGAAGAAATGCGGTCCGGGATTAAAGTCCCAGCCAAAGAAACCCTACTGACACCCCGATTCTACACGACCGACTTCGATGAGATGGCACGGATGGACATCTCGCCAAACGAAGACGAGTTAAAAGCCATTCTGGAAGAATTTCGTGCAGACTACAACCGCCATCACTTTGTTCGGGATGCCGAGTTTGAACAATCCTGGGATCATATTGATGGGGAAACTCGTCGGTTGTTCGTTGAATTTCTAGAGCGTTCCTGTACAGCAGAGTTTTCTGGCTTTTTGCTGTACAAAGAACTTGGACGCCGCTTGAAGGACAAGAGTCCTGTTTTGGCAGAATGCTTCACCTTGATGTCCCGAGATGAAGCGCGTCATGCTGGCTTCTTGAACAAAGCGCTGTCGGACTTCAATTTGGCGTTGGATTTAGGGTTTTTGACCAAGAGCCGTAATTATACCTTCTTTAAGCCAAAATTCATCTTTTACGCGACTTATCTTTCGGAAAAGATAGGTTATTGGCGTTATATCACAATTTATCGCCACTTACAAGCACATCCAGAAGACCAGGTTTATCCAATTTTCCGCTGGTTTGAGAACTGGTGTCAGGATGAAAACCGTCACGGGGATTTCTTTGATGCCATCATGAGATCCCAGCCGCAAATGTTAAATGATTGGAAGGCGCGGTTATGGAGTCGGTTCTTCCTGCTGTCCGTGTTTGCGACGATGTACCTCAACGACGTCCAGCGCAAAGATTTCTATGCATCACTTGGTTTAGATGCACGGGAATATGATATTTACGTGATTCAAAAGACCAATGAAACCGCAGGGCGAGTGTTCCCCGTGACACTGGATGTTGAGCATCCGGAGTTCTATCAACGGTTGGAAGTTTGTGTTAAGAATAACGAGAAGCTGACAGCAATAGCTAACTCAAATACTCCAAAATTCCTGCAATTCTTCCAAAAACTGCCCTATTACGTCTCCAATGCTTGGCAGTTATTGCGGTTGTACTTCATCAAACCACTTGACGCTGCTGCTACCCAAGGCGCTGCTCGCTAAGTGATTAGCTTTTGCTAAAACTTAAGTGGTTCTGCATGATGCAGAGCCGCTTTTTTTATGCACTGTAGTGAACCAGCGCTCTTGGTAGGGTTTCCCGACCCAGGCGACTGGTGAACCCGGAGGGAGGCACAAAGGAATGAGATGGCAGTTATCAGCTATATGCTTTGGAGTTGGTCTGAGTTGGGGTTTGATAGCTGCTCCTGGTTTGTGTGATACGCCTTCAAAAAGTGCCCAGGATTTGGATTTAAGCCCAGAAATTATTAAGGATAGTCCAGTTTTGCAACGTTGGCGGCGTCAAGTACCTAATGTGTTGGAAGACATTAAAAATGACCCCAGTTTTCCTACCAAGGTGCGGCTGGGTTATTCTTACGTTCCTTCTGAGCAAGCATTTGGGGTGAATGTAGGTGTGGAGGATGTGTTTATTGGTCGTACTGGCTTGACGGTGAGTGGTGAGTATCAGGCAACGTTTAATGGTCAACGCGAGGCTTATGGTGCAGACTTGCATTATTATCTGCGTCCTTTGGGTAGCTACATCAATATTGCAGCGGTGGTAGGCTATCGGCACTTGGAAACGAACAGCTACTCAACAGATGGAGTCAATTTAGGTGCGAAATTGTTGTTTGTGTTGTCTCGCGGTGGTGCGGCAGATATTTCTTTGACACAGAGTTGGGTTGCTCCAGGTACTGGCGAAGAAGTGGGTTTAACAACGTTATCAGTAGGCTATGCCATCACTCGCAATCTCCGCATATCTACAGATATTCAGCAACAAAATGCTAGACAGGATAAAGACACTCGCTTAGGTGTGGTTTTGGAGTGGATACCTTGAAGCCCACATTCCGGTTAGTGTCTTTAGTGTTTCGTATCGTTTGCTATGAGGGCTGATGGGAACCACCGTGTTGGGATAGGTTTTAGGTTTGAGAGTTGAGGTTGATTTATTCCCTATCCCCTATCCCCTCTTCTTTTACACTTCAGCCACGACTTGTTCCTGTTCCTTTTCGACAAACGCCTGCACGCGAGCGCGGTATTGTCTTAATGAATCATCCACCCAGTCGCGATCGTTACTGTTAGCGTACAAATGTACAATTGGTTCGCTAGCATCTGGTAACACTAATACCCAACTGTCATCATAGGGTTGACAAATTTTCACCCCATCAATTAATTCGAGGTTCTGAGCCGGATGAGTTTCCACCAAGTAGCGCATCAGTGCTCCCTTGACAGTCCAAGGACAACGTACTGTATATGCTTTATGAATCACGCGGGGTAATTCTGACCGTACAGTGGCTAGAGAGCGCTCCTGTATCGTTAGCATCTCAATGAGCTTGGCGGCGCAGAACATGGCATCAAACCCTGGATGCAATTGTGGAACAATAAAGCCAGTGTCGCCACTGCCTCCTAACACCACATTGGAATTTTTCTGACAAGCTTCCATCAATGCTGTAGGATTTGCTTTCGTGCGAATGACCTTACCATCATGGCGACGGGCAATTTGTTCCACAGCGCTGGAAGCATGAACTGGTACCACAACTGTCCCTCTGGGGTGAGCAGTTAACATCATATCTACCATCAGTGCTGTTAACATTTCCCCACGAATAGGAATGCCAGATTCATCAACTAAAATCAGCTGTTCTCCATTCGCCGAAACCTGGACGCCAAAATTAGCCTTCAACGCCTCTACCACATGACCCAGCTGTGTCAGAAGTGGTTCGCGGTCAGTTGCTGATACGGCGGTTTTATTGAGGCTGGCATTCAGCACTACCGCATCAGCACCAAAGTTATCTAACATTTGCGGCAACACTGCCCCAGATACCGAATAAACGTAGTCAATGACGACTTTTGCCCGACTGTTGCGAATTGTATCAATGTGCAAAAGCTTCTCGAAAGCGGTGCAGTATCGATCCATCACTTGGCTGGGGTATGCCACGTTGCCAATTTCATGAATTTGCGATCGCCGCATATCTTCCTTGAAGTAAGCCCCTTCGATTTTCTTTTCCAAGGATTTGGTGATATTAATTCCCTTGGCATCCATGAATTCAATTAGGATGTAATCGGGGCGGTCTGGATGCACCCGCACATGAATTCCACCAGCTACCGACATTGTGGGTATAACTGTGCGGGCTATTGGGATAGCTGTGGCATCTAGGTTTTGAATATCGATACCCACTGACATCAAACCAGCAATTAATGAGCGAGTGACCATACGCGAAACATTACGCTGGTCGCGGGAAACCGTTATCCGAGAACCTGGTTTTAAAGTTGAACCGTATGCGGCTCCCAACTTCACAGCAAATTCTGGGGTAATGTCGATATTGGCTGATCCTTGGACACCTCTTTGCCCAAACAGATTGCGTTGAGCCGTGTTCCCCCAAATCAAGTTAATATTCAGAATTGCCCCAGACTCAATCTTTTTACTAGGCCAAACGCGCACAAAAGGACTAATTTGGGCTTCTTCTCCCACAGTCGAAAGCGAACCAACCACAGCACCTTCTAACACATGAGCGCGCCGGTCTACACGCGCACCACGGCAAATCACACAAGCACTCAGATGTGCTTCGTCCCCGATAATCGCTCCATTCCAAACAATCGGACGCTTGAGATCGGCGTCAGCGCCAATGGTGACATTATCCCCAATGACTGTTCCGGCTTCAATCTCAACTCTTGCCCCAATGCGGCAATTGTCCCCAATGACTGCTGGGGTTTGAATCTCAGCGGTAGGGTCGATATAAGTGTTTTGACCAACCCACAAACCGGGCGAAACTTCTTTATAGGCAAAGTCAAGTTTTACTTTATTGTGTAATCCATCGTACTGAGCCTCGCGATAGGCATCTAAGTGACCCACATCGCACCAATAACCTTGAGCAATGTAACCATACATTGGCTCATTCTTTGATAGTAGTAAGGGGAACAACTCTTTAGAAAAGTCAGATTCTTGGTTTGCTGGCAGGTATTCCAATACTTCTGGTTCTAAAATGTAAGTGCCAGTGTTAACAGTGTCGGAAAAAATTTCACTCGTAGAAGGTTTTTCTAAAAATCGACGAATCCGACTTTCTTCATCAGTAATGACTACCCCAAATTCAATTGGGTTGGGCACACGAGTCAAAATCAAAGTTGCTTTTGACTTTTTTTGTTTATGAAATTCAATTGCCGCAGTTAAGTCGAAATCGGTTATGCTATCACCGCTAATTACTAAGAAGGTCTCATCTAAGAGTTCGGCAATGTTTTTTACACAGCCGGCGGTTCCTAAAGGCTGGTCTTCTTCTACGGCATAAGTCATCTGAACGCCAAAGTCGCTGCCATCTTGGAAGTAATCTCGCAAGACATCAGGTAAATAATGCAGTGTGGCAACCACTTCTGTAATTTGATGCCGTTTGAGGAGATTGATAATATGTTCGGCAATTGGTCGATTCAGGATGGGCACCATTGGTTTGGGCAGGTCACAAGTGAGCGGACGAAGCCGCGTTCCTGAACCACCTGCCATCAGTACTGCACGCATAAATCCTCCTTAGCTGTTTGCACCACTTGCTGCGTTAATACCCGTAAAAGTAAGTTGTGTTTTCTTTAGTTTCCTATGGATCTTTTACTTTAGGGAACTTTCGCAAGATGCATCTGGTCGGGATTAAGAATATCTACTCGCCACACTAGCCTGTTTGTCTGTACAAAATCAAGAAGGGCAATGGGTAGAAAGTCAAAAGACAAAAGTCAAAAGAGTTTTTTTATTTTATTTTTTCCTTAAGGACTTATGGGTGGATGGCTATAATGCACAGAGCTACTCTAAACTTGATATAAGAATGTATTAATTAACTATGATGCCGATGACAGCGACAGCCAAAGTGTTCAGCAGCAGTTTCTGCTCATTTGGGGCTGACTAATTGCTTTTCGATATCGTTATGAAGTGCCAATATGGTGTCAGTAAACCTTAACTTAAATTCTGTGAATTGCTTGTGGAGTTGTGCTGAATGGAATTAATCGTCTTTGGATTAGTGGTGGTTTATGCAGGTGGTGTTTGGAAGTTCTTCAATGGATTTAACCGGACTAACTTCCAGCGCACTTTGCCCAATCGGCTTAGTTTAGCCTTATTGTGGCCTGCTTTGATTATTACAAGTAAATCCTATCGTCAAAACTTTAGAAAGGCTCTTAAGGGTTAGAGTTTACGGTTTTTCAACAGAGTTGGCCCTCAGATGTATCTAGCTGATTGGCAGAACTTTTGGAAAATGCCTGACTGACGATTTTTATTACTCATTTCCAGATTCCTTGCACTGTTTCTGTTAATACTGATGATGGCGAGTCATCCTAGTAGGATGCGTTAGGAAAATTTGTTTGAAAAAGGTGTCTTACAAAGAGCGTTCATGCAGCCTCCTATCAAAACCCCCTCCTCGTTAACGGGTAACGGGGAGAGGGCAAAAAAGCAGGATTTTAGCAATGGACTAACTAAAATGCTTAATGATCGCCTCGGCAAATTCAGAACACTTTAAGGGTTCCACTGGCGGTTCCAGCAACCGAGCTAAGTCATATGTGACTTGACTGTTGGCAATAGCATCGCCCAAACCCTTCTTAATCAAATCCGCCGCTTCTTGCCAACCCAAATACTCCAGCATCATCACACCAGATAAAATCACCGAACCGGGATTCACCCTATCTAAACCCGCGTGTTTGGGTGCAGTACCGTGGGTGGCTTCAAAAATAGCACATTCATCGCCAATATTTGCCCCTGGTCCCATCCCTAGTCCGCCAACAATAGCCGCTGCTGCATCAGACAAGTAATCGCCGTTCAAGTTCATCGTCGCCAGAATGGAATACTCATCGGGTCTGGTTTGGATTTGTTGAAAAATACTGTCAGCAATGCGGTCATTGACCATTATCTTGTCTTTCCACTTGCCACTACCGTGAGTTTCCCAAATTGTGTTAAGAACTGTTTCAACCTCCTTGACAATTTGGGCTTGCTTTTCTTCAGTCAAGGCGTTAAACCCAGGGTCAATCATTCGGGCGTTTTCTTCCAAGGAGATATCGCAGTTGTTCTCCTTGTTACTCAAAATCCAAGATTCCCTTTCGGTAATGCACTCATTACGAAACTCGGTGGTTGCCAGTTCATAACCCCAATCGCGGAAAGCGCCTTCGGTGTACTTCATGATGTTGCCTTTATGCACTAAAGTCACCATTTGCTTATTTTTGGGGAGTTGCAAGGCGTGTTTGATGGCACGCCGTACCAAACGCTGGGAACCGGTTTTGCTGATAGGTTTAATACCAATGCCTGAGTCTAAAGGAATTCTCTTGTTGCCGTGTTCCGGTGTGGCGGGGATCAGTTCATTATTAAGGATGTAAATCAGGCGATCGCCAATTTCGTCACCTTGTCGCCACTCAATTCCTAAATAAATATCTTCCGTATTTTCGCGGTAGACAATGACATCTAGTTTTTCTGGGTTTTTATGGGGTGATGGTGTCCCTGTATAGTAGCGGCAAGGACGCACGCAGGCGTAAAGGTCAAAAATTTGCCGCAATGCCACATTCAGGGAACGTATGCCACCGCCGATAGGGGTTGTCAGAGGTCCTTTGATGGCAACACCATATTCTTTAATCGCCGTCAGCGTGTCTTGCGGTAAATACTGATATGTACCGTATAATTCACAAGCTTCATCTCCGGCATAAACCTTAAACCAACTCATCTTCCGCTTGCCCTTGTATGCCGTTTCTATCGCAGCATCAAGCACTTTTTGGGTAGCGGGCCAAATATCTATCCCCGTGCCGTCTCCCGTAATAAAGGGGATAATCGGGTTATCTGGAACAATCGGCTCCCCATTTTTGAAGGTGATTTTTGCTCCTGTTGTGGGCGGGCTAATTTTGTCGTACATTAAACACTCCTGAGGCTAGGCTGCAACAGAATACCCTTTAGGTTTATATCCCAAAGGTGAAAGACTTATGTTTGGAAGGCTAGCAGATTTTGCTGTGTCTTGTTTTGATAAATTTATCAGGCTGATGAGGCGCAGAGTTTTTTCCCTGTTTGTATCGTAGGCACAGGGCGCATAAAATTGCTGCTAAACCATTGTGATCTTAGAGCTAGCAGGCTTTACTTAGTGTACTCTTTGAATAGATAGCAAAGTATTATCAATGACGTAGCTAAAAGAGATCATCATCAGGGTGAGCAAGCAAGAGTTCGCAATGTTAAAATCCCACTGTCAATAAGTCACTGTACTGACTGGGTATGAATAAATGGATGAGGTGTAAGGGGTTAGGAGCGTAAGGCATTGCAACTGTAAAAAAGAATGAGTGGGCATTCTTTGCGATTTCCTGTAAACTACTCTTCGCTATCAGTGTTCACCGTCCACAACACTTGATAGCCAATAGCTTGTTCACCAATTGCATTCCACGAGTAATGGCATGACAGACCCATTGATTGTACCAGGCACTGCTAGTGACATCGACTCCCTCCGCCAACCGTTAGTCGCTGGGTCTCTTCAAGTTCAACAGCAGGTTATCCCACAGTTAGCTAATTTAGGAGATGTGGGCTTGGATGTCCTGATGGAATTTTTATATGAACGTAGAGAAAATCCTGCAACTTCGGTTGACGGTAAAGCATATCAGGTTCTTTATAACTCTGATTCACTTAAGGCAAAAGAATTTTTGCAAACTTATTTCCCTTCTGGGATTGTACCTTTGACATCAGACTGTGGCATCGATTATAGTCCCTTGCAACAGCTACTTGCCGCTTGTGACTTCCAAGCAGCTGATCGCATGACTCTGCAAAAAATGTGTGAAGTCGCGGGACCTGCGGCAGTACAAAGAAAATGGTTATATTTTACAGAAGCAGAAAATTTCCCTGTCACTGATCTAAGGACGATTAACACTCTGTGGTTAGTTCACTCAGATGGCAAATTTGGCTTTTCTGTACAGCGAGAAATTTGGTTAGGATTGGGGAAAAACTGGGACAATCTTTGGACGAAAATTGGTTGGAAAAATGGCAATAACTGGACGCGTTATCCTAACGAGTTTACCTGGAATCTGAGCGCTCCCCGAGGTCATCTACCTCTGTCTAATCAACTGCGTGGAGTGCGAGTTATTGCATCTTTGCTATCTCACCCTGCTTGGGTTAATAGTTAGTCATTGCTTCTTAGTCATTAGTTAAGCGACAAAGGACAAAGGACAAAATTTAAAAATGGCAAGCGTTCGTCTAGAAAGCGTCAAGCGTAGATTTAATAACGTCACCGCTATTGAGGACATTACTTTTGAAATTCCCGATGGAGAGTTTTGGGTATTTGTGGGACCCTCTGGGTGCGGTAAGTCTACCATTTTGCGAAGTATAGCTGGTTTGGAAACTGTCACCTCTGGCAAACTCTACATTGGGGACAAGCAGGTTAACAATATCCCAGCCCGACAAAGGGATGTGGCGATGGTTTTTCAAAACTATGCTCTGTATCCTCACATGACAGTGGCGCAAAATATTGCTTTTGGGTTGCAGATGCGGAAAATTGACGCTAAAGTCATTCAAGAAAGAGTGATGACGGTAGCGCGATCGCTTTCTCTAGAACACTTGTTAGAGCGCAAACCCAAACAACTTTCTGGCGGACAGCAGCAGCGGGTAGCGTTAGGAAGGGCAATAGCCCGTCAACCACAAGTCTTTTTGCTGGATGAGCCTTTGTCTAATTTAGATGCTCAGTTACGAGATGATACGCGAGCAGAGTTAAAACAGCTCCATCAACAATTGGGAATTACCACTATCTACGTTACCCATGACCAAGTTGAAGCGATGACTTTGGCTGATAAGATTGTGGTGCTAAACCGGGGACAAATTCAACAAATCGGTGAGCCACAATATATTTATTCCCAACCAGCTAACCGCATGGTGGCAACTTTTTTGGGAAATCCCCCAATGAATATTCTGCCAGCCAAGTTCACGGGTCATAGTTTTGATGTGGGTGGTCAGATGTTACCTTGCCCTAATTCTGTGCGGGAGAGATTGCGCCCTACGGCAGGGCAAGGGTTTGATTTGGGCATTCGTCCGGAGAATATCCATTTAAATGAACCACAGAGGCGTACAGAGCGCACAGAGGAGAAGTTTGGATTAGAGGTAGAAGTGAAGGTGGTTGAGCCTCTGGGGAGGGAAACTTTGATTCGTGTGGGCTTACCAGGTTCGGGAGTGATGCTAAATATTCAGACGGGTGCAAATGTGCGTCTCCATCCCGGCGATGGGGCTTTGCGCCCGCCTCACAGAGGCGATCGCCTTTGTTTGGAATTAGATTTAGATAAGTTATTTGTGTTTGATTCTGCAACTGGAAATAGATTTTATCCCTGATGATTATTGTGTAGATAAAGGTTTTATAACCAAACTTCCTGATTTTATTAAGGAATAGGGGTACCTGCGCCCAAACTTTGTCTACTGTTTGTTGTTAGCGCAGGCTTTGTTTGACTTCAAGTAGCATAAAAATTTGCAGTTAAGCAACTTGCTTGACCTGAGAGTTTGCTAACTCTCCTGGAGCGAAGACGCCATTCTCTGTGATGATTGCTGCAATGAGTTCAGCTGGTGTGACATCAAAAGCTGGATTGTAAAATTCTACGCCATTTGGTGTGAGGATGGTGCTGCCGACTTTATATATCTCCTCTGGAGTGCGTTCTTCAATTGGAATTTTCCTGCCGTCGTGTAAAGAAAAATCAACCGTGGAAAGGGGTGCAGCAACATAGAAAGGAATATTATGTGCTTTAGCTATGATTGCTAAACTATATGTACCAATTTTGTTGGCTGTGTCTCCGTTAGCAGCGATTCTGTCAGCACCGACAACTACGACATCAATCAAACCCTGCTTCATGCAATGAGCCGCCATGCTGTCAGTAATTAACGTGACTGGAATGCCTTCTTGGACACATTCCCATGTCGTCAGTTTTGCACCTTGCAAGCGAGGGCGCGTTTCGTCGGCAAACACACGCTCTAAACGCCCTTCTCGAAAAGCAGAACGCACGACACCCAAAGCGGTGCCATAACCTGCGGTTGCTAATGCTCCTGCGTTGCAATGGGTGAGTATTGTTAGTTTTTCTGGAGTCTTGGGCAAGGCTGCTAAACCGTAGTCGCCAATTGCATAACAGGTTTGTAAATCTTCCGCATTGATGGTTTGGGCAGTGTTTAGGAGGTTTTGTTTGATTTCTTCTACTGTTCCAAGAGATTCATAGGCGATTTTCAGCATCCGTGAAATTGCCCAAAACAAATTCACCGCTGTTGGACGAGTGGAACGCAACAGTTGTGCCACTTTCTCCAAGTGATTCAAAAACTCATCGCGGTTGTTGGTTTCAATTTCCCTTGCCCCAAGATACATTCCGTATGCTGCAGCCACGCCAATTGCAGGCGCACCTCGTACAATCATGGTTTTAATTGCCCGTGCCATATCTTCGCAACGGTGAATTTCAACAAACCCATACTCTCTGGGCAAGCGGGTTTGGTCAATCAGTGAAACCGATTCGTTGTGCCAAATAACAGGGTAAACCTGGTTTGTGGGAGAGTTCATGGAATTTAACGTAATTAATTTTTTCAAATTGTAACGTTAGAAATTCTACAGGTTATAGCATTTTTTCTGTATCTGTAACTTTTTACTGTTATCGGGTAGAACTTTTGTAAATGCGTATATACCTAAGAGATAAATTTTTCAGAGAACGGCGGTCTAAAGGCTAGAATCAGCCATCTTGTGCGTCTACGCTATTAGAACTAGGGTGTTATTTTCATAATAAATTAATTTTTATGAATAAATGTATAGGTTTTGTTTGATAATTTAACATTTATGTCATCAATTGATAACAATGCCTTTAACCAAACTCATATCCCGCAAAATTCTCTTGGTAATTGCAATTCTTGCCGTGCTATCTTCTGGCTTTGTGATGTCTATGTTGATGGCAAAAAAGTAGACATGATGGCTGCGTTCCCCGTAGCTCACATACCACCACGACTTGGTCATTTCCCGATGTTACCAGGGTTGAATATTAGGCAAAACAAAAATCTGCCAAACCACCTTCTAAAAGAGCTTGACAGATTCTCGCTGTATATTAGACCTCTTGCAAAAGTCATCCGTTACATGGGACAAGTAGGTGAGAGTGAGCAACATATATGACCTATCAACAGGTAAAACACCTCAAAATTGAAGAATTCAAACGGTTGTGTGGAGTGCGTCCGGAGACTTTTACTCAGATGGTGGAGGTAGTGCGAGAGCGATTGCGCGGAGCGCAGACGCCGAAGGCGTATCGCCATCAAAAAAGAAAACAGGACGACCAGGAAAACTGAGCGTGGAAGACCAAGTGTTAATGACCTTGGAATATTGGAGAGAGTACCGCACGTACTTTCACATAGGTCAATCTTGGGGTGTAAACGAATCAACAGCATATCGTATAATTCGGAAAATTGAAGACATTCTCATGACCGCAAGAACCTTTAGCCTTCCTGGTAAAAAGAAACTACAAAGGTCTGATTACCAAATAGAAGTAGTGGTGGTAGATGTCACAGAAACACCAATAGAACGTCCTAAAAAAAACAAAAACAGTTTTATAGTGGGAAAAAGAAAAGACACACGCTTAAGTCACAAGTAGTGGTAGAGCAAGCGACCGGGAAAATAATCTGTACGGCTCACGGTAAGGGAAAAGAACACGATTTTCGTATATTTAAAAATAGTAAAATTCGGTTAAGAGAAGATATCGAATGCTTGGGTGATAAAGGTTATCAAGGAATTCAAAAACTTCATACCAAAAGTCGGATTCCAAAAAAGAAGCCTTCAAAAGGTTCCTTAAATCGTGAAGACAAACAGAGCAATAAGGAGTTAGCCAAAGTTCGAGTTGTGGGTGAACACGTACATCGGAAGCTCAAAATATTTAAAATTTTGTCTGATCGCTATAGAAATCGTCGAAAACGATTTGGTTTGCGGTTTAACCTCATCGCTGGTCTATATAACTATGAGCTTCGCCTAGCTAAAAGTGACTCTGTTTGACCGACTTTTGCAAGAGGTCTATTGCTAGTAGCTGTTAGCTTGTTAATTTAAATTAAGCACTTCTTTTTCCTGCCGACTTTTAATGACTTTTGCAGGTACTCCCACAGCCACAGAAAACGGGGGAATATCTTTGGTCACAACAGCTCCTGCGCCAATGACACTACCTTTACCAATAGTCACACCATCTAATACAGTCACCCCATGCCCTAGCCAACAGTTATCTTCAATCTTAATTCCCTGGCGTGTCACACCTTGGTCTTCGATATCCTGTGTAGGGTCGTCAAAAATGTGATTGTTGGCAAATATTCCTATATGCGCTGCAATGAGACACCGCTTGCCAATTTTGATGTTCCCTGGACCTGCTAAACAAACGTAAGGACCAATAAATGTACCTTCATCAATGTAGATGCAGGTATCTTTCAATGCCCTAATATCAACGCCATGCTCCAGGGTTACTTTATTTCCAAGATAAACTCTATTGTTTGGGTCTCCTGTCGCATTTATACTAACACCTTGTAGAATGTACACCCCATTTCCAACTTCTATACACGAAGTGTTTATAAATTTAACGCCGTCTTCAATATAAACTGAACTACCAATATGGGCAAAAATAGTACGATATAGCAGATTTCGTATGTTACTGCCCACCGCTTTTGTGGGGATATTCCTTAACAAGTTGGTCAATAAACTTTCTTGTAAACGCTTCCAGTTTAAAAAAAATATTCTGCTATTCATTGTGAAATTAAACTTCATATATGTCTTGATGAAAATGAAATAGATTTCAGGCTAACAGGCTTGGCGTTTATGCCAAGCCTAAAAGTTGCTCCTATTTCTTAGTCTCTTGTGTTCACCAGTTGCTTGCTAGTTCGGCTTTTGATAACTTTTGCAGGTACTCCCACAGCGACTGAGTACGGGGGAATATCTTTGGTAACAACAGCTCCTGCACCAATAACACTACCCTCACCAATAGTCACTCCGTCTAAGACTGCTACGCCATGTCCTAGCCAGCAGTCATCCTCTATCACAATTCCCTTACGAGAAATACCTTGGTATTTAATTGGCTCTATGGGATCTGCAAAATTATGATTGTTTGCATATATTCCAGAGTTTGCTGCAATAAGACACCGCTTACCTATTCTGATATCTCCAGGTCCAGCAATACAAACGCCAGGGCCAACAAAAGTTTCTTGACCAATCTCTATGTACGAGTCCTCCAAACGTCCGATGTTAACGTTACGTTCAATGGCTACTCCATTGCCCAAATAGATTCTATTGTTTTGATGTCCTCGTGCATCTAGACGAGCACCTTTAAAAATAAACACCCCATTCCCTATTTCAACATAAGAAGCACTGAGAAATTCAACACCTTCCTGAATATAAACCTGCTTACCTATACTGGCAAAAATGGTACGATACACTAGATTTCGGAGCTTTGGTCCCAATACAATTGTTGGCAAACCTCCTAGTAAACTAATAACTAAAAGCTCTTGCAAGCGCTGCAACTTTGACAAAGATGGCTCTCTATTCATAACTGCATAATCCTCACGTAAGGGTTATTGACAAGAATTAAGATTTGTAGGGTTTTACTCCCAACCTGTGTTTCATTACTTTGCATTTCCACTTATGCTGGTATCTCTTACTCCATAAAGTGGATTTGGAGTCATATAGAAAAGTTCCAATGGTCTCGTAATGTTTGAAGAACTCATACTAATTCGAGTCATTGGGAAACTCTCTATTGCAGTTACTGTCAATCCCTCTGGTTAGATGAATAAATGTATGTATATTTATCTTCTTGCTCTGCACATTAATTGTGTTTACTTGCAAGAAAAACTTGTAACGGTATTCACATAATAGGCAGATACACAACTAGTCTTTTCTCTGGGGAGTTTAAAAGCCTAATATTAAGTTTATGGAAGCATCAACCATCAAACTATCTAAATTGGCTTGTTTTTCCTTATCCAGAGAATGTTAAAACAGATTTTTATGCAACTACCGATACAATTATTCTCTTTGAGGGGACTTTCTGCTGAGGATCTATAGTCTTTTCCCAAAAGATGCAGTTAAACCGACTGCTTCTTCAACAGAACTACATTTTTTCCACCTATTGCAAGGAAAAAAGTAATTTTTGTTGAATTTCTCTTGGCATTTCTATTCAATTACAACTAAATCAGGGGGGACTGTCCCCAACTTCTGCCATTACGTTAAAATTTACCATCGGTGCAAACAAGTAAACGCTTCCCCGAGCGCTATGACGAATTTGCTGCAGCCAGTTGCTCGACTTTGCTGCTGTTGTCATGTTGCACGCAGAGGATTTACAAACTAACCAAATCACGCTGATAATGACACCGATTGGGTTTAATCATAATCCTATATAAATTATAGGACAGACTATCTGCCATCAGTCTAGAGAGATAGATAGGTTTATCCCTCTACTTGTTTATTTCAACCGCTTCTAAAAATCTACGCACATCTAGGCACTAGTCTAGAAATATCGGCACAGGGAACCCCACAGTGTATCTTCCAAAGAATCATTCCTACTGTTGATGCTTGCGACTAAGAGAACTCGTGTCCTCCGTTTGCTTGTGCAGGAACTCCAGCAGAGTGTTTTAACTTGCTATTGAGTTAATTCCACAGACTCCAAACGTCCTTTCCTGACTTCACGTCAAGATAGGCGCTTATGGAGCCTGGAATATTTTCAGTTAGCCTCATCTGCTTCATCGCTACCTAATGCATACTGAGGCGCATGCTTAACCAGTCCAATGAGGCTAGTGTATGCAGGATTGACCTTCATGAGGTATAGCTATAGCCAACAAGATTAGGACGTAAACTAAAAGAGTTCCCAGAGCGTCTACCCCATTTCAATGGCTAAAGCTTATAGTGATGATTTCCGGCAAAAAGTTATGCAAGCGATTGAGTTGGACGGTCTCAAGAAGTCTGAAGCCAGCCAAGTGTTCAATATCAGTCGTAATACGATTAACTTGTGGTTGCAGCGCAAAGCCCAAACGGGTGATGTCAAACCCAAACCGAGGAAAGCATCGCAGCAGAGCGGCAAAATCAGCGATTGGGAGAAGTTTCGCACTTTTGTCAAAGAGCATGGGGATAAAACCCAGAGCGAAATGGCACAGCTATGGGATGGGGAAATTAGCCAACGCACGATTTCAAGGGCATTACGAAAGATAGGACATACACGTAAAAAAAACATACGGGTATAGTCAACGAGATGAAGCTAAACGGGCAGCGTTGTTAGCGCAACTGGATAACCCGAAAGCGTCTCATCTGGTATATGTTGATGAGTCTGGTATGGATGAACGCGACAACTACGGCTACGGATACTCCCTTGTTGGGGAACGCTTCTACGACCTCAAATCGGGTCGACGGCAAGGTCGCATTAATATGATTGCTGGGTATCGAGAGGGGCAATTGATTGCGCCATTTACTGTCGAGGGGGCGTGTAACCGAACCGTGTTTGAGACCTGGCTAGAAACGTGTTTGATTCCGGTGTTGCGTCCGGGTGAGTGGGTGATTGTAGATAATGCAACGTTTCATCATGGTGGTCGGATTGCCCAATTAATTCAAGCTGCAGGGTGTCAGCTAGTCTATCTGCCGCCCTATTCGCCAGATCTTAATCGGATTGAAAAGTGTTGGGCATGGTTAAAAAGTAGGGTTCGCAAGCTGTTACCCAAATCGGATAATTTACGTGATGCAATAGAAACCGTTCTCAAGCAAGCAGCGTCCTAACTAATATGGCTACGGCTATAAATACCTCTGTTGCTCAAAATACTTTCTAGTAGCTCCTAACATCGGCTGTATGCACATCCTCAAAGCATTCGAGCAATTGCTTACCACGTTCTGTGAGTTGCTCTTTCTTGAGCGAGAAATCCAATTCCTCACAGACAAGATGGTGACTACTTCCGTTTCCATTTCTTCACAGATACCAAAAACTGACATCTTGCACCAAGAAAGCTTGATGTAATTTTCAAACTCACTATGAATCCTGAAGCCCTTATTCTACTGAATTGCGCTGCTTTTGACTAAGCCTAGGCTTATACGGATAGGTGCAAGATATGAGAAAAACTAATTCAGCACCAAACCTCATCAATCTATAGCTTTAGTTACTATTGTGCTGCATCATAGAGCATCATAGTCTTGTTTAGTAAAAGCACGGAAATGAGATTAGGCAGGTTGTCTTCCTATTTCAAACTTCGACTTTGCAACGCCGAATGAGTTGATGCTCTTTTCTCCAAGTTTGGGGAGGTATCTCGTGGTGTTGACGAAACTGGCGGGAGAAATGACAGGCGTTTTGATAGCCGAGTGCTGTCGCAATTTGCTCGATTGTTTGATCAGTCTCTTGGAGTAAGCGACGTGCTGCTGACATCCGGCGCTTAACAATCCAGCCGTTTACTGTTTCTCCTGTGATTTTTGCCACTCTGTTAGTCAAGTAAGCAGAAGAGTAACCAACTGCCTCAGCTACGTCGCACAGAGTGATACCTTGGTCATAATTGGCTTCTATGTACTCGAAAACTTCTTTGAGTTGCGGTACAGATGGAAAGATAGATTCTGAAATTATTGATGAAGTTGTGCCTGCTACTACTGGTACTGATAATTTCTGGCAGCAAGCAGCATACCAGTAATGCATAAGTTTTGATTGCTTTTCTAATCTAACTGTGATCGCTCTGAGTAACTGCTTTAATGTGCAAGGCTTGGTAAGATAGTCATCTGCTCCCAACTCCATACCTTTGCGAAGAGATACCTTGCTATCGCTGCCCGTTAGAAAAATAAAAGGTACAATTGCAGTCACCGGATCTTGGCGCAGCATCGTCAGAACGCCAAAACCATCCGTATCTGGCATCAGAATATCGCAAATAACCAAATCGGGTAGATGCTCTTGTGCTTTTTGGATACCAACAGTACCATTTTCAGCACCAATTGTGTCAAAACCTTCAGCCGCAAGACCGTCTAAGAAAATATTGCGACTCATTGTGTCATCTTCAATAATAAGAATTTTTTTTGCTGATTCGTGCATCATGTTCAATCACTTAAATTTGAAGGAGCTTAGGGTTGCTGAACTCTGTGCCGAGTGATGGGTAATAATTAAGAGTGAGTTGATGGCAGTTTGACAGTAAAAGTCGTGCCAACCCCCACTACACTTTCCACAGCGATTTCACCGCCATGTAAATCTACTAGGGTTTTAACAATTGATAGACCTAATCCAGTACCTGGTATACTGTCAACATTGCTGCCACGATAAAACGGCTCGAACATTTGTTGTTGATCTACTACCGGAATACCAATACCTGAGTCTTTAATTTGAAAAATCGCTTCTTTACTTTGACAGCAAAGTCTAAAAGTTACCGCGCTGCCATTAGGTGAATACTTGATAGCATTTGAGAGTAGGTTAGTTAGAATATGCTGTAATAGTTTTGGATCTAAATAAGCAGTAGAGCAGTTACCTTGGGTGACAAAATTGATTAATTTCTGATCACCACTTGCTATCTGCACCTGTGCTAAAATGTCGCGGCAAAACCTATCTAAATTAAGCTGTCTAGGCTCACACTCCAACCTCGCCGCTTCTGCCTGACCGTATAATAAAATTTCATCTAGTAACTCACTAATTTGTTGAACAGCAACTTGAATTAAATCTAAATACGAACGGTTTTTCTCTTCAGTCCATTGGTGAATATGACGTCTGAGTAAATCAGCAGAGAATGAGACAATATTCAACGGGGTGCGGAATTGATGACAGAGCATAGAGACAAAGCGTTCTCTGAGTTCGCTCAGTCGTTTTGCTTGCTCAAGAGCTTGACGAACCTCTGACTCTGCCTGCTTATAATCTGTGATATCGATGGCTGTGACTAATTCAACCTGCTTACTTGCAAAATCCATCACCCCATCAAGTACTCCTACTGTACAAGCTAGCCAGCGCTTGACACCGTTTTTTGTCAGAATCTGCATCTCCTGATATTCACAACAACCTGCTCCATCTTGCTTTTGAACCTGCCTAAGCTTTTTGCCTTTAATGAGTCGGTCAATATTAAAATTATTCAGCAATTCCTTTTTTGTATATCCACTCAAATCTTCTGCGGCAGGATTAACATAGCAAATGTGTTTGTCATGAATCAGGAAAATACTAGCTTCTGTCGTTTCTGCCAAAGTACGAAATCGGGCTTCATTGAGCCTAAGTGCTTCTTCTGTTTTTCTGGATTCAGTAACGTCCCAGATACTCCACACTCTACCGATAATTTTGTTTTCTAACCGCTGTGGCTCAGAGTAATGTGCAAAGACTCTCCCATCTTTCAATTCTACCAACTCATAGCTCTCTTTATCTGATTGGCTGGACATTTCCCAAACAGCCCGACGAAAAATCTCTGGGTCTTTAACTTTGCTCTCAAAAAAGGCTTTGGCTCGGTTACATTTCCTGGACAAGGTAACAGAGTCTGGGAATTGCCACATCTCCATAAATTTCTGGTTGTAGCAAAGAAATTCTCCTTCAAAATTCACTGCAACTATGGCATTAGCAGTGGATTCCAGCGTAGAATGAAGTAGAGAAAGAGATGTTTCTAGTTCAGTTTCTGTCCTTTGATATTCAATAACTTCTTGCTGTAACTCTTCCTTGGGATCGGGGCTTTTATTGATATACCGTTGCACGCTCATGTCTACTAACTCATTACTGTGATCACGAGCAAAGGCACAGCCAAATTCTCTAGCTTGATGTTCTATATAAGTGATAGTGATTTCTAACAGAAATACCTGATTTGCTTTTGTTCGATATCGGGATTTGAAGGTGAGGGAACCCTGTTGCTTGAGCGCTGACCATATTTCTAACCAATCTTGTGGCAAAAAGTCTACGTCCATATCTTTCAGCGTCATTGAGAGTAATTCCTCACGGAAGTACTCTGTCATTTGGCAGAAAGCGTCATTGACATAGAGAATTTGTGCGTTTGATTCCACATAGAAGACAGCATCTGCAACCTGGTTAATAATAAACTTTGCCAGTTTTAACTCCTCTTCCGGCTGTAGCGCCGATTGAGAATTGGTGTTGGATAACATATAGTCACCAAAAGTCATAGCCCTCTCCCGCTCTACTTGTATAATTTGGCACTATAGCGCTCAACGGGCTTGTTATCAAAATTTCCTAAATTTGCAGTTAGGCTTTTCTCTTGCCCAAGAATTAAAATATCAAATTTTTAAGGAGCTTAATATAAGTTTACAGAAAGTTTAAAATTAACTCACGATTTTGTACAGAAGTAAAAAACAATACTCTGCCTCCCTTGCTGTTTCAAACAGTTTATAAGAGACAGTAGAAAACTTAAATTCTGAAAACAGGCATTCAGTTATCAGTTTTTACATACGAGTAGGTTTATTCTACTTAGTCTTGAACGTCTTATACTCTTCTCCCTCTATAAGTTTGAGGGCTTGCCTCAGTTTTCTCTTAGTCAAATTGCTAACTGTTACAGTTTGCTATTCACGGATTAAGTGATTGATGAAACTGTACCGCGGTTAAATGGCTTAATGTCAGCAGAATCTTAGACAAATTGTTAGATTATCATGGGCAAATTTTTCTTCATGAGCTTAATGTTTTTTGATTTATTCTTTAATGATTCAACTACAAAATTATTTACAAAGTCATCTGTCAAAAGAGATACCCTAACCCTTTGGTACAAAAGATTAACTTTTTTTGATCTATCTAAAGGCATATTTTTTATAAAATTAATGAGTATCAATAACAACATAGCGTTGAATTGACAGAGGTTTTATGGCAACTTCATGACAACATCTGTCACTTTATTAAGCAGAATCAGCTAAAATATTAAATTTTTATTAAGAATGAGGATAATCACTATTTTGTGGTTGCATCATCCACTTGTTGTCCTTAGTTTTTCTCAGGTCAGTCGATTTTGTGTGTATAAATTAAAACTCAAACTGAAGAATAAAAGCCAAAGATAGACGGTAAACTACCAAAAGGTAGAAAAAACTTGTTCAACCGGGCTAAATAGGCATCACATTGAGTAAAAACAACAGCAAAAAAATTGACAACCCAATCAAAAGATTCTTCATTGCGGCAAGGTATATAGCTTCTGTAGTCTTGTTTCCATAAGCACCACAACCTAGATTGTTTTCCTCCTGCCGTACAAGTTTTTCTCCTAATGAAAAAGCGGTATCTCTCTACTCTCAGCTTTCATTAAGCTGGGTCGAAAATCGCATTTCAAAGAAACACAGACTTTGGCATGACACATACTCAAGGCTTTGAGTGCAAGCGCAGCTCGAGTCAAGCTAACTCGCACCCTCTCCAATAATCAGGGAGTTTGTAGACGCAATGAGTCAAAACTACACTCAGATAACCTCTCAAATCGGCACTCAGCCATACGATGTGTACCAACCAAATGGCTGTGTACAGTCAGAGACAGTTGGTTGCACACAAGATTCAAAAGACAAGCTCAATGGTAACTCAAAGACTACCCCTGTTGTCCAACAGCCAGCACAGCCTTCGCTAACGGTTGCAGATGCGATCGCCAAAATGATGGAAGATTTGGGAGTGTGCTGCGCCTTTGGCGTCAATGGCGGTGCGATGGCAGGAATTTGGGGTTCGCTATCGAATAGCCTCATACGAGTGCTGAATTTTCGTCATGAAGCAGGAGCTGCCTTTGCAGCGACTGAAGCCTACTTTGCCTCTGGTCGTCCTACTGTAGTCTTCACCACAGCAGGACCAGGCATGACTAACGCTCTTACCGGATTATTTGCTGCTAGAGGGGAAGGTGCAAAAGTGATTTTGCTCTCAGCTTGCACCTCCTCTCCACAGCGCGGACGGTGGGCTATACAGGAAACCAGCACCGACACTCTGCCAACTGGGGGAATTTTTACCCCAGGAGTGCTGTTTAACTATGCTACCACTGTGGAAAGTGCAGCACAACTCCCACAGATTTTTCGCAAACTTGCTCTCGGTCTGGCGCAACCGGGAGGTTTCGTTGCTCATTTGAGCATTCCCACTGCCGTACAGACAAGTGCAATTGATGAGACATTGGCGTCTTTCCCTGGCGTTCATTGTTCTCTGGTCACATCCACTCAAGAAACAATCATTAGAACTGCACAGTTACTATCTGAGGGACCGTTTGCCATTTGGGTGGGCTTTGGTGCCCGTGACGCAGCAGAAGAAATCCTCCAACTCGCCGAGAGAACCGGGGCAGCAGTCATGTGTTCACCCCGAGGCAAAGGCATCTTTCCCGAAGACCATCCCCAATTTGTAGGGGTCACAGGTTTGGGAGGTCATGGTTCTGTCATGACCTATATGCAACAGCAACCTCCTCTACGCACCCTCGTACTGGGAACACGCCTTGGCGAACCGACTTCCTTCTGGAACCCATTGCTGGTTCCTCCAGGAGGCTTTGTGCATGTGGACATTGACCCAACCGTGCCAGGAGTCGCATATCCAAAAGCGGAAACCTTCGCTATTCAGTCTGACATCAAAGCATTTTTACAAGCACTTTTGCAACACGATGACCTTCTAGCAAGTGCATCGGTCACATCTTTATGGTTACCTTGTCCTGAACGCGAGGAAATGGCACCAGGTTCTGAATCTCCAGTTAGACCAGAGGTCTTAATGGGGGCAATTCAAAAGGTCATTGTCGAGGATAGCGACGCTATAGTCTTGGCGGAGTGTGGTAACTCGTTCCTTTGGTCAACGCATCTCCTGCGATTTACTCAAGCAAATCGTTACCGTATCAGTACAGGAGTCGGAGCAATGGGTCAAGCCATTGCGGGAGTCGTCGGAGCAGCAGCTGTACGTCATGGCAAAGCCGTAGCGATTGTTGGCGACGGCGCAATGCTGATGAATAACGAAATTAGCACGGCTGTGAAATACCAGATACCTGCTGTTTGGATTGTACTCAACGATGCCCGCTACAACATGAGCCATCAAGGCATGTCAATGTTGGGACTAAAAGGTGCAGATGCATTAATTCCAGAGGCAGATTTTGCCATGATTGCTCGCGGTATGGGAGCCGAAGGAATCCGCATCAACAAAGAGACTGATATCTTATCAGCATTAGAGCAAGCAATGGCAGCCACAGGTCCAATCGTTATTGATGTCATCATTAACCCTGACAGACGCGCACCATCCAAAGGACGGAATCAAGGTCTGGCATCACAGGGAGCAAAGCCAACTTCGGCTGAAAAGACTGAACTGCACGTCTCATTTCCACAAGTATCATTTCCAAATGTCTAATTAGTTTGTAGTAAGCGATTAAGCGCTTACTACAAACTCACAGGTGAACAAGGAGACTAGGGTGAACCTTTTTAAAACAGTTACAGAAATGGGTCACGAGCAGGTTCTCTTCTGTCATGGAAAAGACCCAGATATCAAAGCAATTATTGCTATCCATGACACGAGTATGGGACCTGCAATGGGAGCAACACGACTGTTGCCCTATGCCACAGAGGAGGCTGCTTTAAAAGATGCTCTTCGTCTAAGCCGTGGTATGACTTACAAGGCTGCTTGCGCTAACATTCCAGTTGGTGGAGGAAAAGCAGTTATCATTGCTCATCCTGAAAAGAAGACTGAAGACCTGTTTAGAGCTTACGGACGTTTTGTCGAAAGTCTTAAAGGACGATTTATTACAGGTCAAGATGTGAATCTGACTCCCGACGATGTCAGAACAATTAGCCAAGAAACTAAATATGTTGTGGGGGTAGAAGAAAGGTCAGGCGGACCGGCTCCTGTCACAGCATGGGGAGTTTTTCTAGGACTTAAAGCTGCTGTTGAGTTCCGTTTGCACACCCAAGACCTCAAGGGACTGAAAGTGGCAGTTCAAGGTCTGGGAAATGTCGGTCAAAATCTTTGCCGCCACCTGTACGAGCATGGGGCAAAACTGTTTGTTACCGACATCTCTCAAGAGAAAACAGAGCAAGTAAAACGTCTTTTTGGTGCAACTGTTGTCGAGCCAGACGAAATTTACTCTCTGGATGTAGATGTGCTTTCTCCTTGTGCTTTAGGCGGAATTCTTAATAGTGAGACAATTCCTTGCATTAAAGCTGCGATTATTGCTGGTGCTGCCAATAATCAGCTAGGAGTTGAGGCACTCCACAGTCAAATGCTGACAGCAAAAGAAATTCTTTATTGTCCAGATTATGTCATTAATGCTGGTGGGCTAATCAACGTTTACAACGAAATGATTGGCTACAACGAACAAAGAGCCTTCCAGCAAGTAAATAACATTTACGACACGCTACTGGAAATTTTTGACAGAGCGCAAAAGCAGGAAATCACTACCAACGATGCTTCTAAGCAGTTGGCAGAAGACAGAATCCTCAAAGCTCGACACCTCAAAACTATGGCTGTGGCGTAAAGGAGTGATAAATGGTAACCGAAAGAAATACATTTGCAACATCGGCATATATTGCCACTTCCCCCCAGAGCGCCTATGAATACCTTTGCAGTCTAAAAAACCTAGGTGAGTGGACGCTCTATAGCCGGATGGAAGAGCAAGTTGACGAAGATACCTGGCTCGGAACTGCGTCTGGCTATCAACGGAAACTTTACTATCATGTGAAAAGACTGGATCACCCGCATTTTTATGGCATTGAGTGGCATTGCGGGTTAGAGTATCAGAAATATTATCAGGTTTACCCTGTTCTACTGTTTCCTGCGGACTACATTGAGCCAGGAACGGATGAAAAGGGGGTGTACTTACACTGGATCAGCTTTGTCGATCCGAAGCGGCGAAGTCCCTTGATTATGGAGGGAATACACACGGTACACACTTCTGAGTGTCGTTCTCTCAAAGGGAATTTGGAACGCAAGGCTGGTCTGAGTGCTGCGGCAAAAGGACGCTACTTTATCGAAGCCGATACCATCTATGTGAATGCTCCAATAGAGATGGGAGTTGAGTTTTTGTCTGATCTCCGGAACATGGATGATTGGGCACACTTGCTGAGAGCAGATGGCGAGATAACTCCCTCCTCGGGCGAGTTTCGCGATGAATATGACCAAAAGGTAAAAGTGACTCAGCGGGTGCAACCTGTTAGCAAATGGTACTTGCTGGAGCACGAATTTTTCTACCCAGACTACGGATTTTATCAACGCTCTCCGGTGCTACTCATCCCAGCCTCCCATGCTTTCGGAGACCCGGAAGCTCCTGGTTTTATCCAGCACCGAATTACATTCTGGAAAGTAGGAGAGCATTTGCCTCATGGCAAACTCCAAATTGAAGACTTTGGCTCTGAAAGCTTGAACATCAAACGTCTCTTGGAAGCCAAAGCAGGCAACTTTGATACGTTGGCTCAAGGTCTGAGTTATATGCCAAATAGTCATTAGTCATTTGGTCTTACCAATGACTAATGACTAAGACCAAAGGACAAAGCATGAAACTGAAGCAACTTACTATTACATCGTTTGTGGTACTTGCCGACGGTCTGGATAATCCGAAAGGTTTGAGCTTTGGTCCTGACGGTAGTCTCTATATTACAGAGGCAGGAACGGGGGGAAGTGGGGCTTGTGTTCCATCACCTAGTGGTCAAGGTTCCTTACGTTACGGCACAACTGGTGCCATAACAAAGATAGAGAATGGTACGGTCAAACGTATACTGACAGGACTCCCTTCCTTAGCATTTCCAGATGGTACTGGAGCTGCCGGTCCTCATGATCTAAAATTTGATACTACAGGCAAACCTTATGTTTTAATTGGATATGCAGCTAATCCAGCCTTAAGGGATACTACATTAGGTAACACTGACCTTGGAAAAATTATTACTCCCGATTTCAATACAAATTCGTGGAGTAGTGTTGCCGATATAGCTAAGTATGAACTTGCTCATAATCCCGATGAAGGCGATGTCGTTAGTAATCCCTTGGCTTTCTTGATAGATGAAGGCAAGATTATCATCGTTGATTCAGGTGCGAACGACCTGCTGAGTGTGGGCAATGATGGAAGTCATTTGAAGGCGATCGCTGTCCTTCCTAGTCAGACATTGACGCATCCAATCTTTCCAGGTTCTAACTCGCAAAATTTTGACCGGGGACACGTACCACCTCCCAGTGCCTATCGTGATGCGACACCATCGCAATTGGTTATTCAATCAGTACCTACAGGCATCGCTAAAGGTCTGGATGGTGCTTATTATGTCAGCCAATTTACTGGTTTTCCGTTTCCCGAAGGTGGAGCAAAAATCTACCGAGTTGATGCTGATGGTCAACTAACAGTCTACGCTGACGGCTTTACGCAACTGATTGACTTAACTTTCGATACTCAGGGCAATTTGTACGCTTTGCAGTACGCTAATCAGTCAGGCTGGAAAGGGAAACTAGATGGCAGCCTGATCGAAATAGCTCCTGATGGGACTCACACAACTATCCTCAGTGGTCGTGGACTAGAAGCACCTACTGCCATAACTATTGGTCCTGATGGCGCTTTCTATGTGATCAACCAAAGCGGTATGCCAGGAAAAGGGCAAGTCATCAGAATTGAGAATCCAAGGTCTGTGTCTGAACCTGCTATGGAGTCATGACCAACAGATAAAAGCTTCTGCCCAACACAAGAGCAAGACTCCTGCCACTTGGGTAACAAGTTTCAAGCGCGAGCAATGCCAGTTCCTCTCAACTAGGAGGGACTATCGCGGTGCATGCTTGATTTCCACATCCCAGTCTCTGGGACTCGTTATCTCCAATACCGTACATACAACATTCCACAAACTACCAACACTCGATCTAAATTAACTATGAAATTCAAGTCATTTGCTCTTACACTTTTCACCCTTTGTGTTACCGCTACTTGTGGAACGGAAGCTGCAAAAGCTGCAACCATGTCGGTAGTTGCTGACGGTCTTGATAATCCACGGGGTATTGCCTTTGATTCTGACGGCACTATTTATGTGGCAGAAAGCGGCAAAGGTGGCGACGGAAACGGCGGAGTAAACTGCATACCATCACCCAGCGCACAATATATACCTTTATGCTCTGGTAGTACTGGTGCTGTTACTAAAATTACTACGGACGGTACGCAAGAAAGTGTCATCACGGATCTCACATCTTTAGCATTAACGCCCTCTGGGGAACAAGCTGCCGGTCCTGCGGACATCAAATTTGATTCTAGTGGCAATGCTTATCTTTTGACTGGTCTTGCTGGCGATCCGAATAACCGCGATACCGTTTTAGGAACTCCAGATCTCGGACAATTATACAAAGTAGACTTAAATACTGGCTCACTGACAAGTATTGCCGATTTTGCAGCCTACGAAGCCCAAAACAACCCCGATGGATCTGATGTGATTAACAACCCCTACACAATGACGATTGTAGGTGATACTGCTTACGTCATTGATGGCGGTGGAAATTCGATATATACTGTGGGACTTGATGGCAGCGGTATTCAGAATGTAGCCGCATTCCCGCAGGGAACCTTATCCTCAGATGCCGAATATCCACCAGGAGTAGAAGGATCTACTGGTTTTGCTCCAACAGTGCAATCAGTCCCCACAGATATCACAGTTGCTCCTGATGGTAGTTTAACAGTAGTCGAATACACTGCTTTTCCTTATGAAGAAGGTACAGCACGTATTTTTAGTGTTGATCCGGATACATTGGAAATGGAAGTCGTCGCTGATGGCTTTACACAACTGACTGGCGCGGCATACGACTCTGAGGGCAATTTGTATGTCTTACAACACATGAATCAGTCAGAGTGGAAGGGTATTGAACAGGGCGGTAATATCATCGGTGATATCAGCGGTTCTGTCATCAAAATAGCCACAGATGGAACTCGCGAAACTATCTGGAGTGGTGATGGACTAGAGGCAGCTTCTGAATTGACTTTCGGTCCTGATGGTAATTTATATATTTCCAACCGATCCAGACTTGCAGGAGAAGGACAAATCCTCAAGCTTGATCTCGAGTCTGGTGGCGCAACAAAAGTTCCTGAACCCGCTTCTGTTATTGGCTTAATAATGGCTAGTGCTGTAGGGGCAAAAGCCATGAAGCGCAAGCGCCAACAACAGTTGCTAGCTAAGGTAGAAACTCTCTAATTCCTTGTTTATTTCTTAGGTTATGCCCAGCAAAGCCTAAGAAATAGGCTGCTGCCTTAGATAAAAACTTGTTTTTCAAAAAGGCAGCAGTTGAATTTCGAGGTTCCCAGACTGGGTCTGGAAATGACATAAACCTAGGTAAGAGTATAACTCATAACACCGAATATTCACTATGGGATTAGTAAAAAATTTCTCAACTGCCTTAGTGACTGCCGGATTTGTAGTTCTGGCAGTAGCGGCTCAAGCCAAGGCATCTCTCACCCTAGAATACGAGGGCGATATTGGTAGACCAGCTAACCTAGCCGAAGGCGAGTTTCCAGGTACGAATGGAACACTTGCTGTTCCTCAAGGTATTGGGGTACAGGACTCAACGGGGAATATCTATGTCAGTAACGGTCGTGGTATTGACCGCGTTGAGATATACAGTCCCCAAGGCGAATATCTTGGAGGAATTGGCGGCACTAACAGCGAACCGGGACAGGGATTCGACGAGCCAGCAGACCTCAAGTTCGACCCCGTAACTGGTGAGCTGCACGTCGGTGATGTTTACAACAGCGAAATCGATGTCTACGATTCCCAGGGCAACTATATCAGATCCTATGGTTCATTTGGTGGTCCTGTAGAGGGTAGGTCATTCTTTGGACCTGGGGGTTTGTCATTCGGTAAGGATGGCAATGTGTATGCAACTGATTTTAGCTCTGACGTCATCAAAGTTTATGATGGCAAGAACGGTGAGCTAGTGAGAACCATTGGTAGCTCTGGCTCCGAACTCGGACAGTTACAAGGACCTGCTGGCATAACTGTATCCCCAAATACTGGGAATATCTATGTGGCAGATCAGTACAACTACCGCGTTCAAGTTTTCGATCCTCAAGGTAACGCTCTATATTCCTTTGGGACTCGTGGCTCGGAAGCTGGGCAGTTTAGAGAGCCAATCGGTTTAGAAGTGGACGAATATGAGAACATCTACGTAGCTGATTCTCAAAACAGCCGCGTTCAGGTATTCGATAAAAACGGTAACTTCATCACTGAATATGGCACAGCTGCCAATGCAGCACCTCCCGCCTCAGATGGAACGTCTCCCTATGGCGACCCCCTCGACCTCACACCAGGCACGTTCAACTGGACCGCTGGTCTACACTACGACGATGACAAGCTCTATGTGGGCGATTTCTTCCAAGGTCGTGTTCAAGTGTTAAACGTCGTCAGGGATGGCGCAACCAAAGTGCCTGAACCAGCACCAGTGTTTGGTTTAGGGTTACTGGGATTTGGAGTTGTTGCCACTCAATTGCGGAAAACCCGACAGCAAAAGTCAGCCATCAGTTTAAAGGGTTAGCTGAAAAAAGCAACTGTTTAGACACTCATAATTTTGCACTTCCTCAACCTTGTTCAGCCTCGTTTCCAGGCTACGGTCTGGAAACGTATTCCTAGAACTTCCACTTTATAGAACCCATTTGAGATCTTTTTGCTAGCTAGCAGCTAATCGTTTGAGCATCAATCGGATAAAACAAAGTTTGAGCTTGGCATTGGCACGAGCGAGTGTGCGGTCAAAGTTTTTGACTAAACTTTTACATCGCTCTACCCAAGCATTGGATCTCTCTATCACCCATCTAGCAGCCACCGGAACAAATCCGGATTGTCCTTTGGCTTGCTTTTCAGCTTTTGATGGCTTGGCAGAGAGTTCAAATTGGATTTTGGTCATGATCTGGGGATAAATTTGCTCTAAGGCCGGGATAATTTTTTCAGGATGATAGCCATGATCTACCAAGATAGTTGTTTTGGGCAATTCCAGTGGTTTAGATTGGAAATAATCGATATTTTGTGAGAGCATTTCAATCAACCCCTGGTCATCAGATACGTTGGCGGTGGTGCAGTGAGTGAAGAAAGGGAAACCCAATATATCCACTGCTAGATGTCTTTTAATCCCGTTGGTTGCTTTGTAAAAACAAAACCCTTTCGACTCAACACTGGCATTACAAGTATTTTTGACCGCTTGTGAATCAATCAGGATCAGGGTTGTCCAGTGTGGTTTTTTTTTACTTGTTCACGCACTCCCTGATGTAAATTAGCCATAATTGAGTCCAGGATGCCATCTTCACACCACTGCTTGTAATGCCAGAACACAGTAGAATAGGGCGGCAAATCTCTGGGTAAGTCTGCCCAGTTGCAACCATTCTTAAGTTGATAAAATATCCCGTTCAATATTTGCCTCTTTGTCCACACAGGAGGTCTTGTTTTCTTCTTGGTCGGCAATAACGGCTCGATAATTTCCCATTCCAAGTCTGTCACGTCGCTTGAATATCCCATTTTTCGCCCTGACCTGATTCTATTCTACTGTTTGTGCCGATTTTACTTCTTCACCTCAAAGATCTCAAATGGGTTCTATATAAAGCCTAAAGCAGGCAATTTCTGATAGAAAAAACGAGAATTAATAATCTTACAGGTAATGGTTTCTATTAATTATTTGGAAAAAACAACAGTTAGCGCTGTTGACTTACTGCATCATTGGCTGACACAACGCATTTCTAGCGAACGTCTTACCTGGCTAGATGAGAAGATAGAGCAGATCAAAAGCGGTGTCAATACGCAAGTGTTATTCAGTGCTTTTAGCGCTGTGCCTCGTTATACAGGCAAAGAAGATTTACAACTGACAAAAGAAGAGCTAAAAGCAGCTTCAGAAGTCAGGATTGGTTGGGTTCCCAGTCATTGGAGCGTAGATCAAGCGGCTCGCACCTTACTGGTACTGGTTCTACCTCAGGACAATCAAGAGAAATACGTCCGGACGCTAGAGCGAGTTTTTACAGCCGCTGATGTCGGAGAATTAATAGCGCTCTACCAAGCTTTGCCGCTTCTGCCTTACCCAGAAAAATTCCGTACCCGTGCGGCTGAGGGAGTTCGCAGCAATATGACAGCAGTCTTTAACGCTGTGGCTTTGCGAAATGCCTACCCAGCAGAGTATCTGAGCGAGCTTGCTTGGAACCAGATAGTATTGAAAGCCCTCTTTGTGGGCAGCCCTTTATACCTCATTCAGGGGCTTGAGGAGCGTGCTAACCCAGAGTTAGCCAAAATGCTGGTTGACTATGCTCACGAACGTTGGGCAGCCAAACGTACAGTCTCTCCCGAACTTTGGCGACTGGTGGGGCGATTTGCCAACAATGCGATGTTAGCGGATTTGGAGCAAGCAATACAAGACCCCGATCCAGTCCAACAAGCAGCAGCGGCGATCGCCACTGCTGAGTGTCCTTTACCAGATGCTCAACAACTCCTTGCCCGTTATCCAAATTTACAAGCCCAAATTGAAGCAGGGCATCTCACTTGGAACAGCTTAACTATTTCGTCATAAGCGCTTCAGCGCTTACTACAACTACATTACCAATTCTATAAGTAATAATACCAGTCGCATGATGTACATAGATCCTCACATTCACATGAGTTCTCGCACAACCGACGATTATCAGATGATGCAGAAGTCTGGTATCGTGGCTGTGATTGAGCCTGCCTTCTGGTTAGGACAACCCCGCACTAATATAGGCTCATTCCAAGATTACTTTAGCAGCTTAGTGGGATGGGAACGGTTTCGAGCCGCTCAGTTTGGTATCCGCCATTATTGCACAATTGGCTTGAACTCAAAAGAAGCCAATAACGAACCATTAGCAGAGCAAGTTATGGAACTTTTGCCTTTGTATGCTTGCAAAGAAGGCGTCGTTGCTATTGGTGAAATTGGCTACGACGACATGACAGAGGCAGAAGACAAATACTTCCATCTACAGTTAGAACTTGCAAAAGAACTAGATATGCTGGTGTTAATTCACACACCCCATCGCAACAAAAAAGCAGGCACTAGTCGCAGCATGGATGTTTGTATTGAGCATGGGTTAGATCCATCAAAAGTCATTATGGATCACAACAACGAGGAGACTGTGCAGGAAGTTTTGGATCGAGGCTTTTGGGCAGCATTTACAATTTACCCCAATACCAAAATGGGCAATGCTCGCATGGTTGAAGTTGTCCGCCATTATGGATGCGATCGCATCATCGTAGACAGCAGTGCTGACTGGGGAGTGAGCGATCCACTGGCTGTCCCTAAAACGGCACAACTGATGCTAGAACGGGGAATTCCCGAAGCTCATATCCGAGCCGTCTGTTATGAGAATGCACTTGCTGCTTACAGTCAGAGCGGTCAAATGCAAGAGTCAGACTGGCTCAACCCAACCCCCATTGACCAGCGACAGCTATTTAACGGTAACTCCGTACTTCGGGGACAACAACCCGTCGTAGAGTCTCCCACCCGCGAATACGCACTCATTGAGTAAGTGTTAATTGTTAGTTGGTAGTAGTTAGTTGTTTTACTGACCACTCACCACTAACTACTAACCCTATGGGTATGCCTGCGGCACGCTTTGCGCTTACACCAGTACTGCGGGAGGGAAACCCTCCCGCAGTACTGGTTCACCACTAACTACCGACCACTCCTCGCCATGAACACCGCAACTCTAAGTTCCCGTCCCCTTTGGGCATATCTCCAGTTAATACGACCTGCTAACATCGTCACTGCGTGGGCAGATGTTCTAGCTGGGTTCGCTGCTTCAGGGTGTGCTGTCTCTCCATCTACTTCTAATCTGATACCGCTTGCATGGTTACTTATTGCAAGCACGGGTTTATACGGCGGTGGTATCATTTTTAATGATGTATTTGATGCAGAATTAGATGCTGTAGAAAGACCGGAGCGACCTATTCCCAGTGGTCGTGCTTCCCGTATGGGAGCATCTATTCTGGGAAGTTTGCTTTTGAGTACTGGTATACTGGCAGCCTCTCAAGTTACCTGGTTGAGTGCCACTCTCGCTTGTGGTATTGCTGCTGCTGCCATCCTCTACGATGCTTACAGCAAACATCACCCTATTTTTGGTCCGCTCAATATGGGCGTTTGTCGCGGCGGCAACTTATTGCTCGGCGTCAGCGCAATATCACCAATGGTATCAAATTATTGGTTTTTAGCTCTGATTCCCATTGTTTACATTGCTGCTATTACAACTCTCAGCCGAGGTGAAGTCCATGGAGGTCATGGTAGCACTGGTATTACTGCGCTACTGCTGATTGGCATAGTTCTTGCTGGACTACTAGGGTTAGGTTTGTTGAAAAGTTATCACCTGTTTTTGGCATTGCCCTTCGTTGTGTTGCTAGCTGCGCGGGTGTTACTGCCTTTTCTCAAAGCTCTAGGCGAACCAACTCCAGAAAAAATCCGCATAGCTGTGCGCGCAGGAGTCCTGTCACTCATTGTTTTAGATGCGACCATTGCTGCTGGTTTTGCTAGCTTGCCATACGGATTACTGGTTTTAAGCCTGTTACCAATTTCAATGGCATTGTCACAAATTTTTGCTGTTACTTGAAGCACACGGTAAAATTATAACCGATACTTAACAATAGCGAGTACGCTGGATATAAGCTACTCTGCTTTGCCTCCCGCCGCGAGTCACCGTGCATCTTGTGCGAAAACGACAGAGCTACCACTTTCGACCAGACTTCACGTAACAAAGAAACGGATAATGCGGATTCTTATTTATTCCTACAACTATCATCCAGAGCCAATTGGCATTGCTCCTTTAATGACTGAACTGGCAGAAGGACTGGTAAAGCAAGGTCACCAAGTGCGAGTGATTACGGGAATGCCCAACTACCCCCAGCGGGAGATTTACGAAGAGTATCGGGGCAAGTGGTACGTTACAGAACAAAAAAATGGCGTTACCATCCAGCGTAGTTACCTGCGAATTAAATCCAAACCTAATCTTATAGATAGGCTTTTATTGGAGTTAAGCTTTGTCTTCACAAGCTTGCCACAAGCACTCAACGGTTGGCGACCTGATGTGATTCTCCTCACAGTACCACCACTACTAGTCACCCTACCAGCAACATTACTAGGTTGGCTATATAACTGTCCAGTGGTACTGAATGTACAAGATATATTGCCAGAAGCAGGTGTGCGCGTTGGGCTAATCAGAAACAAATGGATGATCCGCGCTTTGGAAGCAATTGAGCAATTTGCATACCGAAGTACACACACAATTAGCGTTATTGCCGATGGCTTTGTTGAAAATTTAATTAATAAGGGAGTTCCAACGCAAAAAATTGTTTGCATCCCCAATTGGGTAAACGTTAATTTTATCCGCCCCCTGCCAAAAGAGAGTAACCCATTTCGCATTGCCCATCAACTAGAAAGCAAATTCGTTGTCCTTTACTCTGGCAATATTGCCTTGACGCAAGGACTAGAAACCGTCATTGAAGCCGCAGCAAGCCTGTGCCATATCCCACAAATTGTCTTTGTCATTGCCGGGGAAGAAAAAGCACTGCAAAGATTACAGGAATATTGCCAAAAATGCGGGGCTTCTAACGTGTTGCTTCTCCCTTTGGTATCACGAGAAAAACTACCCGAAATGCTGGCAGCGGCAGATGTGGGTTTGGTGGTGCAAAAAAGCAATGTCATTTCCTTCAATATGCCTTCCAAAATCCCACTGCTGTTAGCTAGTGGTCGTCCCATTGTCGCCTCAGTTCCTGCCTCTGGTACAGCGGCGCGGGCTGTGCGAAAGAGTGGAGGAGGCATCGTTGTTGCACCAGAATCACCCCAAGCGCTCGTCACTGCCATCAAAGATTTATATGCTAACCCAGCACAAGTTGCCAAGCTAGGTCAAGAAGGAAGAAAATTTGCTATTGAGCGCTATTCGTTCAAGCAAGCCTTAGCAGAGTATGAAGCCCTATTCGCTGAAGTTATTGCAACAAGATCCGAATCACCTTCTTTAAGGATGCTACCAAAATTAACATCTAGCGAATCAATTATTGATATTTAAGTACAGGATTGCAAAAGTTGGTAACGAAATGAAGATGATGCATATCGTTCGTAGTCAGCACTTACTACAAATGAAAACGCCACGAATTCATGCAAAGCTGTACTAAATTATTAGTTATCAGTCATTCTCCGCATCTGCGCGTCTTTGTTATTCTCTTCATCTCCTCATTTCCATAGAAAAATCTATGATCCCAGAAAAGCTCAAGCAAACAGACCAAAGCCTGATCGAGCTGCTGCGCGATCGCCTGTCCCTTTCATCAGAACTTCCAACTATAGACGAACAACTTACCTATGTAGCGCCCCTACTTGCCTCTGCTGGTGTTCCTGAATCAATTTGGGCAAATCTAGTCAGCAGTTGTCATGCTGCTCTTTCCACTGTTGCTTCATCTTCACCCACAAAAAAAGTCACACCTCGAAATATTACCATCATAGGTGGACGTGGCAGAATGGGTAGATTTTTCACCCAGCAATTGACAGCGGCTGGTCACAACGTGAGTATACTCGAAAACGAAGATTGGGAATATGCAGATCAGCTGCTAAGTTCAGCAGAACTCGTGATGGTCTGTGTTCCAATTAAGTGGACGGTAGATGTTATCAAGCGTGCGGCTCAATACCTTGCACCAACAACAGCAGTTTGTGACATCACAAGTATCAAAACAGAGCCAGTTCAGGCAATGCTCGAATACCATCCAGGTCCGGTCATGGGATTGCATCCTATGTTTGGTCCGAATGTCAATTCCTTTGCCGGATACAAAGTGGTGGCTTGTCCAGGTCGGAACGACGATTCATTTGAGTGGCTATTAGATTTTATCAAAACTAACGGTGGGGAAGTCATTGTCTCTACACCTGAAGAACACGACTACATGATGGTGATTATTCAGGCAACGAGGCACTTCTCCAGATTTAGCGTCGGTGTTTTCTTAGCGCAAGAAGGAATTGACATAGAGCGCAGTTTGTCCATGTCAAGCCCAAGCTACCGCCAAGAAATAGACATCATTAAGCGTTTATTTGCTCAAAGCCCACAATTATGTGTGGACATCATGCTGGCTACACAAGACAGATGCCATGCCATTGCTACATTAGCCGACACTTACAACCGCTTGGCAAAGTTAGTAGCACGGGGTGAGCGAGCTGCATTAATCCAGGAATTTGAAACTGCTCAAAGCTTTTTTGGCGAGGAAAGCACCAGTTCTTCCAAGCTGAGTCACGAAAATCATGCTGATCGACATCTTTCACGATACTGTATGCCCGTGGTGCCGAATCGGTCATAAGCATCTTTTTGATGCCTTGGCACAATCTCAAGAGACAGTCAAAATTCGGTGGCATCCATTTCTCCTAGACAACTCTATTCCTCCTGCTGGTTACGAATTTCGCTCATATATGCAGCAGAGAAAAGGCATAGAACCGCAAGCACTCTTGCAGCTATTTGACTACGTGCAAGGTGTCGCTCACGCCTCTGGAGTCAAATTAAATTTCGACAAAGTTCGTTTGGCTGTCAATAGTACCCTTTCCCACCGCTTGATTGCCCTAGCACCAGACAACATCAAAAACGATGTTGTGCATGCAGTTTACAAAGCTTACTTTGAAGACGGTTTGAACCTCGGTGACCTCGACGTTATTGTTGCTCTAGGCACAGAGGCTGGTATGGATTCTACTGAATTAAGACTGCAATTGAGCGGCAATGCTGCACTTGATGCGGTTCTAGCTGAATCAACATTTGCTCGATTTAATGGCATCACGAGCGTGCCTTTCTACATTCTCAACAACAAAGTTAGGGTTGACGGTTCTCACTCAACAGAGATGTTCCTTCAAGCTCTAAATCGTGCCTCGCTTATAGAAATCTCCGCAAAAATATGGTAGTAGACATCAGGCAAAAGGCTACATTTAATCATCTGCAACCTATCCAGCAAAGTTTCTCCGTTACCTTCCACTACGGGGTACATTTTACCACGGGTGTGTTTGATCTAAAAAATCCCCTGCTGTCACAAGTGATCGCCGCCGATGGGGAAGCTGGACCAAAAAAAGTCTTAGCAGTCGTAGATTCAGGTTTATTAGAGTCTCGACGTACGCTGCTCAAGCAAATAACTGCTTATTGCGATCGCTATGCAGACACTCTCAAACTTGCTTGTGATCCAATCATCGTGGCGGGAGGAGAAGCCGCCAAAAACGATCCAAATGAACTCTCGAAAATTCATCAAATCATCGATGAAGTGGGCATTTGCCGCCACTCCTACATATTAGGAATTGGTGGTGGTGCTATGTTGGACTTAGTTGGATATGCAGCAGCAACAGCGCATCGGGGAATTCGTCTGATTCGCATTCCAACCACAGTGTTAGCACAAAATGATTCTGGTGTCGGGGTCAAGAATGGAATTAATGCCTTTGGCAAAAAGAATTTTCTTGGAACCTTCGCCCCGCCTTATGCAGTTTTGAATGACTTTACCTTCTTGAGTTCCCTAGATGACCGTGACTGGCGTTCTGGAATTGCAGAAGCAGTTAAAGTGGCACTCATCAAGGATGCTGAATTCTTTGAGTATATCCGTACTTACGCCCATGCACTTGTCTGTCGAGACTTGAACTCCATGCAAAATGTTGTCTACCGTTGTGCCCAGTTGCACATGGAACACATTGCAACAAAAGGCGACCCCTTTGAAAAAGGTTCATCTCGTCCATTGGATTTTGGTCATTGGGCAGCGCATAAACTAGAACAGCTGACAAACTATAGATTACGTCATGGAGAAGCAGTGGCGATCGGCATTGCTTTGGATACAACCTATTCCTATTTGGTAGGACTGCTTTCTCGTTTAGAGTGGCGGCGCATCTTAAATACACTGTTGTCACTAGGCTTTGTGTTGTATGTACCAGAACTGTCTGAACAAATGACACAACTGGAACATCCCCGCTGCTTGTTCCGAGGACTGAGTGAGTTTCGAGAACACCTAGGTGGAGAATTGACCCTAACGCTATTGCAACGCATAGGAAAAGGTGTCGAGGTTCACGAGGTAGATATGTCTTTATTGCGGCAAGCTATTTGGTTATTGAGCGAGTTTTACGATTCTTCGTTACCAGCCACAGGTTGGGAATGTGTCATGTGAGGCGGCTGAGATTTTTTTAATTTAACCACAGATGTAGGCGTAAGCCGTGCCGTAGGCTACACAGATGCACACCGATAAATTATCTGTGTCATCTGTCTTCATCTGTGGTTCCAAACCTCTTAGCAGGTTTTTCTAACAACAAGAGTGAAAGGCAACAAGGCGGAACTCATGAAAATAGGAACAAATCACAACTTTCACCTTACCTATTGTACGAATATTCATCCTGGTGAAGAGTGGAGCAAAGTCTTTGCCAACTTAAAGCAATACATTCCTGCACTTAAAGCACGGCTAGCCTCAGAGAAATCTTTTGGTATTGGACTGCGTTTGGCAGATGTCGCAACCAGGGAATTGCTGCAAGGAAATGCCTTGGCTGAGTTTCAGTCATGGTTGAGCGAACAAGACCTATACGTGTTTACCTTAAATGGTTTTCCTTTTGGTGGATTTCATTGGCAGGTCGTGAAAGACCAAGTTTACACCCCAGATTGGTCAAAGCAGGAGCGGTTGGACTATACTCTACGATTAGTCAACATCCTGGCACAACTCTTGCCATCTGACATGGAGGGCAGCATTTCCACACTGCCGTTGTCATATAAGCCCTGGTTCAAGGGCAATCAACTTTTCCTAGCATCCTTAACAACCAGCGCCAGCCTCAACATAGCGCAGGTCGTAGCCCAAATGGCACGCATTAAAGCCGAAACAGGAAAAGTACTGCACATAGATTTGGAACCAGAACCAGATGGATTAATAGAAAATGCTGCTGAAGTCGTTGATTATTTCCAGACCCATCTACTCCCTATTGGTGGAGAATATCTAGCAAAGCATCTGGGGATTTCTCAAGAAGCAGCTGAGGCTCTTTTACTAGAGCACGTACGCGTTTGTTACGATACTTGCCATTTTGCTGTGGAATATGAAAACCCTGTCTCGGTTTTCAAGCAATTTCAAGCGGCAGGAATTCAAGTTGGGAAGATTCAAATCAGTGCAGCGTTGCAGGTCAACATACCCACGGATATTGAACAGCGTCGCCAAGTGAAACAGCGGTTGCTTCCTTTTGCTGAATCTACGTATTTACACCAAGTTATAGCACGAGATAGCAACGGACGGCTGCATCATTATACAGATTTGGAACAAGCTCTACCAGATTTGGAGCATACCAAAGCGTCTCAATGGCGGATTCACTTCCACGTCCCGATTTTTATCCGCGATTACCAGCTGTTTGAGTCTACCCAAGACGGCATTTCTTCTGTGTTAGACTTGCTACAAAAAAACCCTGGCTGCAACCACCTGGAAATTGAAACTTATACCTGGGAAGTGCTACCTCAAGAGATGAAACTAGATTTACTAGCGTCAATCCAACGTGAGTATGAGTGGGTGTTATCAAAAATGTTAGCGAATAGCCGCCCTGTGCAGTTGATAAGCTGTTAGGTCATTAGTCATGAAATCACAGATGTAGGCTTACGCCTACATCTGCGATTCCAAATAAATTTATTCACATCAAACTATGAATAAAACCGTTGTTCTCAACGTTGTAGGATTGTCACCCAGCCTCTTGGGGGAGCATACACCGTTGCTGTCACGTTGGGCGGCTACTGGGAAAGCCGTCCCAATTGCACCCGTGTTACCTGCTGTTACCTGCACAGCTCAAGCAACTTATCTTACAGGGAAGTTGCCCAATGAACATGGCATTGTCGCCAATGGTTGGTACTTTCGCGACGAGTGCGAAGTGAAATTTTGGCGACAGTCTAACAAACTCGTTCAGGCTCCCAAAGTGTGGGACATGGCACGTTCGCTAGACCCATCCTTTACCTGCGCCAATTTGTTCTGGTGGTACAACATGTACTCGTCGGTGGACTATGCAGTGACTCCCCGACCAATGTATCCCGCTGATGGGAGAAAAATTCCTGATATTTACACACAGCCACAAGAATGGCGAACCCCACTCCAAGCTGAACTAGGTCAGTTTCCCCTCTTCAATTTCTGGGGTCCCAACACATCCATTGCTTCTACCCAATGGATCGCCTCCTCAGCCAAATGGATAGAAGAACGCTGCAACCCAACGCTAACACTCATTTATCTACCGCATTTGGACTACTGCTTGCAAAAGTTTAGTCCTAACGATAACCGCGTGACGAAGGATTTACAAGAAATTGATGCCGTTTGTGGCGATTTGATTCAGTACTACGAAAATCGGGGCGCTCAAGTCATTGTTTTGTCAGAATACGGTATCACACCTGTCTCCCAACCCATCCACCTCAATCGGGTGCTGCGGGAAAATGGCTTGCTAGCTGTGCGCGAAGAACTGGGACGAGAACTACTTGACCCTGGAGCCAGTAAAGCATTTGCTGTCGCTGACCATCAAATTGCTCATGTTTATGTCAATGATCCGTTTTATATACCCAAAATGCGATCGCTCTTAGAAGACACCAAGGGCGTTGCTCAAGTTTTAGGCGAAGATGAAAAGCCAACTTACGGTTTGGATCACTCAAGGTCAGGGGAGTTAGTGGCGATCGCCAATCCAGATGCTTGGTTTACATACTACTACTGGCTTGATGATAATCGTGCTCCTGATTTTGCTAGAACAGTTGATATTCATCGCAAGCCTGGTTATGATCCTGTAGAATTATTTGTTGGTCCCCATATTAAACTTCCTAAGTTCAAAATTGGTTTAAAACTGCTGAAAAAACAGCTAGGGTTTCGTTACTTAATGGATGTCATTCCCTTGGATGCTACCTTAGTGCGTGGTTCTCACGGTTGCGTCACTGCTCCTCCTGCCTATAGACCATTGTTTATGACTCGCCAAACTCACTTGCTTGAGTCTGAGTCAATTGCAGCGACAGATGTTTGCCACTTAATCCTCCGACATCTTCATTAAAGATGATGGACAAACAGAAGGCTTAATGCTTAAGGTGCGTTAACGTAGGGTGACGCACCATTTTTAAGCGGTGCGTTACTAATAGTTTGTAGTCCTCCAGAGAAGACTTGCGCTATGAGAGGCTTAATTTATTCCCAGGCTGTTGAACTTATCGAAAGTAAATCAGGACTTACGCACTTTACAAATAGGCTGTTGTGTGTATAAGCCCCAGACCTCGAATCTATAAGCGATCTGCTGCTATTTTTTCCTATTTCTATCCCCTAAGTGCATAAATTGATTTTGCTGACACCTATAAAGAAGACACGAAGGTTAGCTCTCCAAGCTTAACTTCCGTTCAGCAAACAGGCATAAATCGATTTATATAATGGAACTTTTGTCAATGCGTAATTCCTATGAATGTCTTATTTAGTACTTCTTTTTAAGTAAAAATTCTTAAAAAGAAACGGTTAACAGATTTACTACTGAAGAGAGAAAGAATTTTCTAACCCACGGTAGAAGCAGTAAACTCTCCTCAGAGCTTACCTGGAATCGTACTTAGTTAGAAAAGTAAAAGCAAAAAAAATGACACATCTATCAAAAAATTGTTCATGTATCAATCCTTAACATTTAGTAGGCTAAACTCATACCCATAAGCATTCAAACATAAAATCTTGCTTAAAGTTTTGACTGTTGACAATAGACTGTTACCATTCAAAAGTTGACAGTCTAAACTTTGTTACCAGTTTGAATGCAAAATGGTATCAAAACAGCTTTCCCATCTCGTTTCGTACCAACAATAAGGTTCTTATTCAAGATAGATAACTACAACAATATGCTACTTTTTGCTCTCAACTCTTTGCAGTATTATTGTTGTAGTAGAATTTGTTATTGACATTGATAGATACACAAAACTCATTAATTATTAGCCAAAACTTTGACTAATAATTAAAGCTTGATGACTAATGACCACTTCAGAGAAATTGCCCATGATTGTTGATTCTCACTCATACACAACTGTTGGCGGCATAGGTGTATCTCGCTCCACTAGCGAAGTACAGATGGACACAGCCCTGGATGAGATTTTGTTTTACCTGGACTCTCAGCGCGGAGGTTTGCTTAAGAGTAGCTATGAATATCCAGGAAGATACAAAAGATGGGCTATAGGATTTGTAAATCCACCACTGGAACTAACAACACGCGAGAAAGCTTTTACGCTAAAAGCGCTCAACAACAGAGGCAAAGTGCTTCTATCAGTACTTTTTAAGCGATTGTCTGAGCATTCTCAACTTCAAGAAGTTAAGTTAGATAAAGATTGTATCCTTGGTTTTGTCAAGCCAGAGGTGCAACTGTTTGCAGAAGAGGAGCGAAGTAAACAACCTTCAGCGTTTACAGTAATCCGCGATATTCTCCATGCTTTCTCCAGCCATGAAGATGAGCATTTAGGACTGTATGGAGCATTTGGATATGACCTCGTATTCCAGTTTGAGCCAATTCCTAGGCGTCTGGAACGTCCGACAGATCAGCGGGATTTGGTACTGTACCTACCTGATGAACTGATAGTTGTTGACTACTACTTGCAACGCGCCTATCGTCTACAGTATGATTTTGAAACAGCGCATGGCAGCACCAAAAATCTTCCACGAACAGGTGAGTCAGTTAATTATCAGGGAGAGCGCCATATTCCGACTCAAGCTTCTGACCATGAGCCAGGGGAGTATGCAAACCAAGTAGAAGTCGCACTAGATTACTTCCGTCGGGGTGACTTATTTGAAGTCGTTCCTTCTCAAAGCTTCTTTGAATCCTGCGAAGAGCCACCCAGCAAATTATTCCAAACATTACAACAAATTAATCCTAGTCCTTATGGGTTTATATTTAATCTAGGTGGAGAGTATCTCATTGGCGCATCTCCAGAAATGTTTGTGCGAGTTGAAGGTAGGCGCGTAGAGACATGCCCAATCAGTGGGACGATTAGCCGAGGACAAGATGCTCTAGATGACGCCGAGCAGATTCGTCAACTGCTCAACTCTGGTAAAGAAGAAGCAGAGCTGACCATGTGTACTGACGTGGATCGCAATGACAAATCGCGGATCTGCGAACCTGGATCAGTACAAGTGATTGGTCGTCGCCAAATAGAATTGTACAGCCACTTGATCCATACAGTGGATCATGTCGAGGGATTACTGCGACCCGAGTTTGATGCTTTGGATGCGTTTCTGAGCCATACTTGGGCAGTCACAGTGACGGGCGCACCTAAACGGTCAGCAATGCAATTTATCGAAAACTACGAACGTAGCGCCCGACGCTGGTATGGTGGAGCCGTTGGTTACTTAAGCTTCAATGGTGATTTTAACACCGGATTGATTTTACGGACAATTCGGCTACAGGACTCAATCGCCGAGGTAAGAGTTGGCGCTACCATTCTCTATGACTCCTTGCCCTCAGCGGAAGAACAAGAAACAATGACTAAAGCAGCGGCTTTATTTGAGACAATTCGCCGCGCGAAGCACAAGATAAAACCTGAAAACTCCAGCCCAACAAAATTGAGCGCCTCCATTCCAAGTGTCCAACCTGGTAAGCGCGTCTTACTGATTGACTACGAAGACTCATTTGTTCACACACTCGCAAATTACATCCGCCAAACTGGCGCTACAGTCACAACACTACGTCATGGTTTCTCGGAATCGCTGTTTGACGCAGAACGTCCAGACCTAGTTGTTCTATCTCCTGGTCCTGGTAAGCCCAGTGATTTCCGCGTTCCAGAAACCGTGCGGGCTTGTGTGCATCGGCAAATTCCGCTTTTTGGAGTTTGTCTGGGACTTCAAAGCATTGTTGAAGCGTTTGGCGGAGAACTAGGAGTTCTCAACTATCCTCAACACGGTAAATCTTCAGCGATTTGTGTGACAGATTCAAACTCTGTTCTCTTCAAAGGTTTACCAGAATCATTTTCTGTAGGTAGATACCATTCCTTGTTTGCCTTACCGCAAAAATTGCCAGCACAACTGAAGGTAGCAGCAATTTCAGATGACGATGTCATTATGGCAATTGAGCATCAAACACTTCCTATAGCCGCTGTGCAGTTTCATCCAGAATCTATCATGACTCTAGCGGGAGAACTTGGTCTGGCAATCATTAAAAACGTAGTAGGTGCATACACCCAAACTCAAGAGTCATTGCTCAAGAGTCAATAGTCAAGGGTCAGGGGTCAAGAGTTATTATTTCTCTTCCCCTAGTACTCCACAGCCTCCACTCCTCATCTCCCTCATTTCCTAAGCAGCACATGAAAAACTCAGTTGCTACTAATAATGTTCGTCCAAGCCACATTCTCGAAGAGATTGTGTGGTACAAGAAGCAAGAAGTCGCACAAATGCGGCAGGAACTACCACTAGCGACTTTACAACAGCAGATCCCAGCAGCCCCGGCGGTACGAGATTTCCTGACAGCTTTAAAACAAAACGCTCATCAACCAAGTTTAATTGCAGAGGTCAAGAAAGCATCCCCGAGTCGTGGAATCATTCGGGCTGACTTCGACCCCGTGGCGATCGCCCAAGCATACGAGCAAGGTGGCGCAGCTTGTCTATCTGTTCTGACTGACTCTAAGTTCTTTCAAGGCAGTTTTGACAACCTACGTCTTATTAGGCAGCAAGTCGCACTCCCACTCCTGTGTAAAGAGTTTGTTATCGACATCTACCAAATTTATTATGCACGTTTAGCAGGCGCAGATGCTGTCCTGCTGATTGCTGCCATCCTTTCAGACGAAGAACTCCAAGACTTTTTGCGAGTCATTCACACTTTAGGAATGAAAGCTTTGGTAGAAGTTCATACCTTAGCTGAACTGGATCGGGTGCTAAAACTTGATGACCTGCACTTAGTGGGAATCAACAATCGCAATCTAGAAGATTTTACAGTCGATCTCGCAACCACCCAGCAACTTTTAGAACAGCGACGCTTGAAGTTGCAAAGCTTTGGCATAACCACCGTGAGTGAATCTGGTTTGTATACCCCTGCGGATTTATCACTTGTTGCTCAAGCGGGAGTCCGTGCTGTTCTGGTAGGAGAATCATTAGTGAAACAAGCCGATTTAGAGCAGGCTGTGCGTAGTTTGCTCAACTCCTAATAGCAGATAGTAGATATAGCAGTCCTATTTGAATTTTGCAAAAAACTCAGTACACTTTCTGTTCTCTGTTAAGCGTTCCCTGTCTCGACGAGTAATTTCACAAATCAAACCGGATTCCTATAGTAGTTAGTCGATAGTTGATAGTTGTTCTACTAACAACGAACCACTAACCCAATACCAATTACAGTTAATAGTAGTTAGTTGATGGTTGATACTTGTTCTACTAACAACAAACCACTAACCCAATACCAATTACATAGGTGCATTATTCTGATGACTTCCATTTCTCAACGCTTTCAATCTTTAAGAAATAGCAACCAGTGCGCTCTAATTCCCTTTGTGACCGCTGGTGATCCTGACTTACAAACGACAAGAGAAGCTTTACACATCTTAGACCGTAATGGCGCTGACTTAATTGAACTGGGTGTTCCTTACTCCGATCCACTAGCAGATGGTCCTGTGATCCAAGCAGCAGCCACTCGTGCTTTGCACAAGGGAACTAAGTTAGAGCATGTGTTAGAGATGGTTGCAGATGTGAGTCCAAACTTACAAGCGCCCATCATTTTATTTACTTACTACAACCCAATTCTCAATCGGGGAGTTAAGCAGTTTTTGGCGCAATTAGCAAATGTCGGGGTGCGGGGCTTAGTTGTACCAGACTTGCCCTTAGAAGAGGCAGAAGAGTTAATCAACACTGCTGCCGAATTTGGAATAGAAGTCATTTTGCTTGTCGCGCCTACCAGTTCCAAAGAGCGGATTGAGGCGATCGCTAAGTATTCTCAGGGATTTATCTACCTTGTCAGTGTCACTGGTGTGACAGGTGTTCGCTCCCAACTGCAAGACCGCGTCAAGACTTTGCTAACCCAGATGCGAAGCATCACTGATAAACCAATTGGTCTTGGCTTTGGCATCTCTGGCGCAGAACAGGCACGTCAAGCAATGGATTGGGGTGCCGATGGCGTCATTGTTGGCAGTGCCTTTGTTCAAAGGTTAGCAAATGGTAGTCCAAGTGAAGGACTCCAAGCTATTGAACAACTTTGTCAAGAATTGAAAGCAGCGATCGCCCGACCATCGCTTCAAACGGTAGGTTCAGTTTAGTTCTAAGTTTGAAACCCACAATTAAACATCAACCCAGAGACAGAACAATCACTAAGTATATCAGTGGTATGCTTTTTACAAGCGAGTCCTGCCACTGACTACCTGATACCGAAGGCAGAATAAAGATGGGGTTCACCTACGATACCCTGCAAAAATCATCACCAAAATCGGTTCTTTAAGTTTGATTGCATATTCGCTCTAGGTCGTTTAGTTGCGATGTCGGCTGCTAGATCTTTGCAAAAGCATCAACAGCGCCCACTGATTCTATCAAAGGTCAAAAATACAAAGTTATCTCGTTCCCTAGCTTTACCAAAGAACGCTTAAAGAGGGCTGCTGTCTCTCGTCACAACTCCAATTGGAGACATTAGCCCAGAAACGAGAGCTTATAAAACCAGAGTAAATTCCTGAACATTTATTTAGAAGATAAGAGGTTTTCACCAGTGGTCAGCATCCCAGATATCAATGCTAAAGTTGCATCTACTACTGCAAGACCAGACTCCTTGGGGAGATTTGGCAAGTTCGGCGGTAAGTATGTTCCCGAAACCTTAATGCCTGCATTAAGTGAATTAGAAACAGCATATGAGCAATACCGCAACGAGCCAAGTTTCCAAGAAGAGTTACAAAATTTACTGAAGGACTATGTAGGACGCGCCACTCCCTTATATTTCGCCGAACGTCTCACAGCACACTATGCTAGACCAGATGGCACAGGATCGCAAATTTACTTAAAGCGCGAAGATTTAAACCATACAGGTGCTCATAAAATCAATAACGCTTTAGGTCAAGTCTTGCTGGCAAAGCGCATGGGCAAGCAGCGCATTATTGCAGAAACCGGAGCAGGTCAGCATGGGGTAGCAACTGCGACCGTATGCGCTCGTTTTGGTTTGCAGTGCGTGATTTACATGGGCATCCACGATATGCAACGCCAAGCCCTGAACGTGTTTCGGATGAAGTTGATGGGAGCAGAAGTGCGTCCCGTAGAAGCCGGTACTGGAACACTCAAAGATGCAACTTCCGAGGCGATTCGGGACTGGGTGACAAACGTAGAAACGACTCACTACATCCTTGGTTCTGTTGCAGGTCCTCATCCCTACCCGATGATTGTACGTGACTTCCACGCTGTCATTGGCAAAGAAACTCGCGCTCAGGCTCAAGAGAAATGGGGAGGAATACCTGATATTCTCTTAGCTTGTGTTGGCGGTGGTTCCAATGCGATTGGACTGTTCCATGAATTTGTGGATGAGCAATCTGTGCGCCTGATTGGAGTTGAAGCCGCAGGTGAAGGTGTTGATACCCAAAAACACGCAGCAACCTTGACATTGGGACGAATTGGTGTATTGCACGGGGCTATGAGCTTCGTATTACAAGACGATGATGGTCAAGTCATCGAAGCACATTCAATAAGTGCAGGTTTGGACTATCCTGGCGTCGGTCCTGAGCATAGCTATCTCAAGGAACTTGGTCGCGCTGAGTACTACAGTGTAACAGACGCTGAGGCTTTGGAAGCGTTACAGCGTCTGTCTCAACTAGAAGGGATTATTCCAGCATTGGAAACCGCTCATGCGATCGCCTATCTCGAAAAGCTGTGTCCTCAGTTAAATGGTAGTCCCCGGATTGTCATAAACTGCTCTGGCAGAGGCGACAAAGATGTGCAAACGGTTGCTAAAGTCCTGAATCCCTAGTCCATGGTCAAAAGTCAATAGTCACAAGAACAACAACTCTTGACTATTGACTCTTGACTATTGACTAAATAACTATTGACGACTCATCATTAACAGTTGAGACAATGACAGCTGTAACTCAAGCTTTGGTTGACAACATCACCGGCACTCCTGAATCTTACGATTGGTCTAGTTTGTTGAAACAACTGCTAGATCGGCGATCGCTCTCTGTTGCCCAAGCTGCAGATCTTATGCAGGGTTGGCTCACAGATACGATTCCTCCAGTGCTATCAGGAGCAATTTTGATAGCAATTCAAGCCAAAGGAGTATCCGCAGAAGAATTAGTGGGTATGGCTGGTGTTTTACAATCCCAGTCCGTAGAAGGAAAATTTTCTTCACCCTCCACATCTCCCCTCATTGACACTTGTGGAACAGGTGGAGATGGAGCTTCCACGTTTAATATTTCCACTGCTGTTGCCTTTGTTGCCGCAGCCGCAGGGGTAAAAGTGGCAAAGCATGGCAATCGTTCAGCGTCCAGCAAGACTGGTTCCGCTGATGTGTTAGAAGCTTTGGGGATCAATCTGAGCGCCGATCCCCAAAAGGTCAGATCCGCAGTCGATGAAGTCGGGATCACCTTTTTGTTTGCTCCAGGATGGCATCCAGCACTGAAGGCGGTTGCCAGTTTACGAAAAACTTTGAAAGTGCGTACTGTTTTTAACCTGCTGGGTCCTCTGGTCAATCCAATGCGACCAACAGGACAAATTATTGGTGTGTGTGACCCACTGTTGGTGGAAACAATTGCTAAAGCATTGTCACAACTGGGAACTCGGCGTGCGATCGTGGTGTTTGGACGAGAAAGGTTAGATGAAGCTGGATTGGCAGATTTAAGTGACTTGGCTGTCCTTAAAGACCAACAAGTACACCCAGGCGTCATCAATCCCAAGGACTTAGGTCTAACTCTTGCACCAACTACGGCATTGCAAGGTGGAGATGTCCCAGAAAACGCTGAAATTTTAAAAGCAGTTCTACAAGGCAAAGGGACGCAGGCGCAACAAGATGTCGTCGCTTTGAATGCAGCACTAGCACTTTATGTTGGTGAAGCAATTGATGGAGCAACTGATATTGCAGAAGCTTGTATCAAAGGTATTGCTCTTGCCAAAGAAGTTCTGCAAAGCGGAGAAGCTTGGAAGAAGCTGGAACAACTGGCTGAATTTTTACGGTAATTAGCTTTGTAGTCATTAGCATGCTGACGAATGACTAATGACTAATCACAAGTAAATAGTGACTCGGCATAGCGAATTGCTAGCTTAACAACACGAAGGGTTAAAACACATGATTATCATCGTTAAGAATGGTACACCTGTTGATGAAATTACTCGCATCAGCCAAGAAATGCGTGACGCTTGGGGTGTCACTGTAGAAAAAAGTATCGGACAAAACAAAATCGTTTTGGGCTTAATTGGCGATACTGCCACTTTAGACCCAATGCAGATACAGAATAACAGCCCTTGGATTGAGCAAGTGTTGCGAATTGAACGACCTTTCAAGCGGGTTAGCCGAGAATTCCGTCATGGAGAACCCAGCGAGGTTGTTATCTCCACACCAAACGGTCCTGTTTACATCGGTGAACAACATCCTGTTGTGCTGGTTGCTGGACCTTGCTCCGTTGAAAATGAAGAAATGATTGTGGAGACGGCGAAGCGCGTTAAGGCAGCTGGAGCCAAGTTTCTGCGTGGTGGAGCTTACAAACCTCGCTCCTCACCTTACGCGTTTCAAGGACATGGTGAGAGCGCTCTTGATTTGTTAGCAGCAGCCCGTGAAGCTACGGGTTTGGGTATCATCACAGAGCTGATGGATGCTGCTGATTTACCAGCACTGGCTAGAGTGGCTGACGTCATCCAGATAGGAGCCAGAAATATGCAAAACTTCTCCTTGCTCAAGAAGGTAGGCGCTCAAGATAAGCCTGTCCTAATTAAGCGTGGGATGTCTGCCACAATTGATGAGTGGTTGATGGCGGCAGAATATATTCTGGCAGCAGGAAATCCAAATGTGATTCTTTGCGAACGAGGTATTAGAACTTTTGATTCCAAATATGTTCGCAACACTTTAGATTTGTCTGTGATTCCTGTGTTGAGAAACCTGACACATCTACCCATCATGATTGACCCAAGTCATGGTACTGGTAAATCTGAGTATGTTGCTCCTATGGCAATGGCAGCGATCGCAGCAGGTGCAGATTCATTGATGATTGAAGTTCACCCCAACCCTGCCAAAGCTCTCTCTGATGGACCACAATCCCTAACTCCTGAAAAGTTTGACCGCTTAGTTCAAGAGATGTCAGTTATGGGCAATGCTGTTGGTCGCTGGTCTCAGGAACGTACCTTAGTAGCTTCTGTTTAGAATACATTTTGCGTTTTCGCAATACCACTTAGGAAATTCATTTCCTCATAAATAATAAGAATGGTGCAAGATTTGAAATTGCTTAAATCTTGCATCATTCTTCTGCTGTTTATTAAAAATTTAATAGACCTCTTGCAAAAAGAGGATGGATAATCAAATGCACGTCAACATAGTGTGACGTAATAGTGTGGCGTAAACTGCCCCAGCACCTAACAGGAAAAATGTTAACTTATGTTAAATAAACATTAAGCTTTAATTGATTTGCGTAGAAAATCCCGCTGAATGGTTAACATTTTCAATATTGAGGATAGGGCAAAGCTTAAAGCATAAAATGTGAAAGAGCCTCTGTATAAGCTTTCCAGCTAAAAATGAGAGAAAGTTTCAAAACTTAACAATATCATGGTAAATTTACAAACATAGTATAAAGAATTGGCAGCATTAAGGAAATACAGTAAACAATAACCATAGCTAAAGCTAGAGTTTCGCTAACCTATGCAGCCAATTCGCACTTTTAATGTCTCCCCTTCACTACCGCCGCGACTAGAACCGTTGCGGAAGTTGGCATACAACCTGCACTGGGATTGGAACGTTGAGACTAAAGATTTATTTCGCCGCTTAGATCCCGATCTGTGGGAATCTAGCCGTCACAACCCGGTTTTGATGCTCGGTACCATTAGCCAAGCACGTCTGTTGGAAGTTGTGGAAGATGAAGGCTTCCTGGCGCAAATGGATCGAGCTGCCCGTCAGTTAGAGGATTATTTACAAGAGCGCACCTGGTATCAAAAACAGCGAACTGGTCATGGGTCAGATGACACAGGACAAAGGACTCTGACGGGTATCTCCTCCAAAGACGCTGCGCTAACGCCCAACAGGACTGGACTCACAAAGGACAAAAGACAAGAATGCTATGCCTATTTCTCGGCTGAGTTTGGTCTTGTAGATTGTTTGCCCGTTTATTCTGGAGGTTTGGGTGTTCTTGCAGGGGATCACCTCAAATCTGCTAGCGACTTGGGACTACCCTTAGTCGGTGTGGGCTTACTCTACCAGCAAGGCTACTTTGCTCAGTATCTGAATGCCGATGGCTGGCAGCAGGAACGCTATCCACTCAACGACTTTTACAATATGCCGTTGCACCTGGAACGCAATCCTGATGGTTCAGAACTGCGGATTGCGGTAGATTATCCAGGACGCACTGTGTACGCCAGAGTTTGGCGTGTACAGGTAGGAACGGTGCCATTGTATATGATGGACACCAACATTGAACCCAATAATCCTTACGACCACGACATCACAGACCAGCTTTATGGTGGCGACATCGATATGCGTATCCACCAAGAAATTATGCTGGGGATCGGTGGTGTCCGAATGCTAAAAGCTTTAGGGTATGATGTCACTGCCTATCATATGAATGAAGGTCATGCGGCATTCTCTGCCCTAGAACGTATCCGCATTCTTATTCAGGAAGAGGGGCTAAGTTATACCGAAGCCAAACAAGTGGTGGCTTCTAGTAATATCTTTACCACCCACACACCCGTGCCTGCGGGAATTGATTTGTTCTCTCCAGACAAAATGTTGCACTACCTGGGACACTATGCTGATGTCTTTGGTTTGAATAAAGACCAATTTTTAGCCTTGGGGCGCGAAAATACTGGTGATTTGTCTGAGCCTTTTAGTATGGCGGTGCTGGCGCTCAAAATGGCCACATTCTCTAACGGTGTAGCACAGCTGCATGGCGTGGTGTCACGGCAGATGTTTAAGGGTTTGTGGCAGAATGTGCCAACAGAGGAAGTGCCGATTAAAGCAATTACTAACGGCGTCCATGCTCGCTCTTGTGTTGCAAAATCAACACAGGAGTTGTATGACCGCTACCTGGGACCAAGTTGGTCATCCGCACCGCCTGATAACCCCCTGTGGGAACGGATGGACGCTATCCCCGATGAAGAGTTGTGGCGCAATCACGAACGCTGCCGCTTGGATATGACTATGTACGTGCGGGAGCGTCTGGTGAAGCATTTGCGAGACCGTGGTGCTTCTCCCTCAGAAATTGCTCAAGCACAAGAAGTTCTCGACCCAAAAGTTCTAACTATCGGCTTTGCCCGTCGCTTTGCGACCTACAAACGCGCCACCCTATGGATGCGGGATGTTGAGCGGATTAAGCGGATTTTGTTGAGCAACAAAGACCGTAAGTTACAATTTGTCATCGCCGGGAAAGCACACCCTAAGGATATTCCTGGTAAAGAACTCATTCGCGATATCAATCACTTCATTGAGGAACAAAACCTGGAAAAGCAGATTGTATTTGTTCCTAATTATGACATTCACATAGCCCGATTAATGGTTTCTGGTTGCGATGTGTGGTTAAACACACCGCGCCGTCCACGGGAAGCCTCTGGTACTAGTGGGATGAAGGCAGCTATGAATGGTTTGCCAAATCTAAGCGTACTAGATGGCTGGTGGGATGAAGCTGATTTTGTTCGTACTGGTTGGGCGATAGGACATGGGGAAATGTATGACGATCCTACTTACCAAGATGAGATAGAGGCAAATGCTCTCTACGATTTGTTGGAAAAGGAAGTTATACCTTTGTTCTACGACCGGGATGTAGATGGTTTGCCTCGCCGCTGGATTGATAAAATGAAGGATGCAATTCAGTTAAATTGTCCGTTCTTTAACACGGCGCGGATGGTGCGAGAATATGCAGAGCGCGCTTATTTCCCAGCAAGCGATCGCTACCACACTCTCACTACCGAGAACTATGCCCCAGCTAAAGAATTAGCTACTTGGAAAGAAAAGCTCACCACACACTGGTACGACATCAAAATTAAAGATGTTCACGTATCCTCAGAAGCAGATATTAAGGTCAACCAAACCGTTAAGGTCACAGCCAAAGTTGACTTGGCAACTTTGACTAACAATGATGTGCAGGTGGAACTTTACCAAGGTGCCATTGATGCTAATGGCGAAATTGTCCACGGTGTCCCTGTGGTTATGGATTACCAAGGAGAAGATCAGGACGGAGTAAGTATTTACACGGCTGAAATCGTGTATAATATATCTGGTTTGCAAGGCTTGTCTTTGCGAGTCTTGCCAAAACATAGGCATCTTGCCAGTCCTTATGAGCCAAGGCTGATTGTTTGGGCGCAGTAGTGCTGAGAGACGCGCCATGGCGCGTCTCTACAAGATTGATTTGGGGATGACAATGTAGCCAGTGGTGCGATCGCCAAGTACCAAGTTACGGATACCGTTGGCGAATTCCCAAAACATCTAAACTGAACGGGTCAGTTCAACAATGAAACGATTGAGAGCTTTTTGAGCAGTTTTATACCCAGGTGCTTGTTTACCTAACTTCAGTTCAGACAAAACACGGTCACGTAAAATTTCAAGTTCTGCAACCATTGGCAGAGCAATAGACTGTTCTGTAATAACGGGATTAGATGTTTGATGAAAATCCTCTTGTCGTGTATTACACGGAGGAGGTTCGTTTTCTGGTCGAGTCTGAGTGAAATTTTCTGAGTCTAACCGTGTAATACTCGGTAGATTCTTATGCCTAGTAATGTGTTCTAAATAATCAGCCCTGGTTAAGCCTAAGCATTCAGAAGCAATACCAATAGCCTTCCAGGTTTCATCAGTTAATCTCAATGAACGAACTAGACGATAATCTTCATTCTTGAGAGCAAATTTCCCCTGAATATCTCGTTTTAGCATCCCAACTTCCGTGTATGACACCGTCTTAGTTTAACCTGAAAACCAGGTCTCTCACCGAGTAATACACGGAAAAAGCAACAGATTATTTCGTAGGATTTAAATGTTTGGTTCTGCCAGAAGCGCAAAGTGTGAGGAGCGAGTTTTAGCCCGTGGTATCTCCTCCAACCAAGCGAAAACTCGACCTAGATTGATAGCGGCTGCCGTCAGGATATGCTGTAAGTGAGTTTTAGCTAGCCCAATATAACGGCAGTCGCGCATTTCAAATGCTCGGATTCCTTGAGAGATAGTTCCTTCAATACCTGAGCGCAGCCCATACTGTTTTTGAAACTGTTCAGTTTTTTGTCGTTCCCTGGCTTTTTGAAGAGCTTCGTAATCGGATTGCACCTGTATGGTTAACCCACGAGGGTTTGTTTTTGCACGAGTGCATTGAGACCGAACCGGACACGCTAAACAATCACGCTGCCGAAACTCGACGTAAATTACGGGTTTTCCATAAACGTCTTTATTCTTTTTCCAAAGGTAACTACGCTTACCTTGAGGACAATATACGGCTTTATGCTCCCAATCTATTTTAAAATGAGATAAATCAAATCCAAGACCTGCTTTTGCTTGCCATCCAACGTTGAGGGCTACTGGCCCGAACAAATCAATGTTATAGTCTCGCTGTGAGCTAGAAAGCAATTGGGAAGAAGTATACCCTTGATCAACCAAATGCTGTTGAGGTAAAAGGTCTTTCTGCTCCAGAGCTTGATGAATTGAGGGAACAACCGTTTGGTCTTGACTTGTAGCAGGAGTAGATTCTACATGAGTAATGATATGAGGTAAATTTTCATCACAACTTTCTGTTAGATGCACTTTGTACCCTGTCCAGTTGGTAGTGCGCTTAGTACTATTACGCGCTTCTAAGTCGTAGGGTGAGCGAATTCGTAGTGCCGAAGGCGGGCCATCTTTTTCATTGCGTAACTGAATTTTCTCTGTTGGTGCATAGTATTGCTGTAACCAGACCTGACGCAAAACTTCTACGGCTGGCAGTTGTCGCAATTCAACGGGTGCTGTTTGAGAATAGATAGCATCAAGTAAATCAAAGCCATCAGCCCCAATTGTCACAGCCAAAGCTTCTCGTTCTGGAGCCGTTCTGGGTAGTCGGGAATCTTCAAAGCGTTTGCTATAGCGGTCATACCATTCGGGGGGAGCCAATGACTTCAGCCAGGTGGGTGCTATTTCTGCCACAGCATTTAAAGTATACCGCAGGGTTTCTCCCAGATGTTCCAGTCTTGTTAACTCTCTGACCACCGCTAGTATATGAGTTGAGTCAGTGCGCTGTTTTCCTCTTGCTGACAGCAGTTTGAGTTCCTGAAATCTCAACAGCATCTTGTCTAGTATTTGCTGCTCAATACCACCTGAGATCAATCGATCACGGAATTCGCTTAAAATACTAAAGTCAAAACCTGGATCTGTTAACTCCAACGACAAAGCATATTTCCAATCAATCCGTCCTTGCACTGCTTGGGCTGCTTGCCTGTCTGAAAGATTTTCTAAATATTGCATCACCAGTACCATTGCCAAACGCCAAGGTGCAAGTGCAGGTTGACCGCGTTGTGGATAAAGCGATGCGAAATCTTCATCCTGATAAAATACCCCAAGTTCATCACGCAATCGCATATATAAATTACCTTTGGGAAACGCGGCTTTGGCTACACGTACCGTTTCATTGGGAACAGGAGGAATTTTTTCCGGATGTAAGCACATATACTGCCTCCAAAGGTATTTCTTCTAGTTTATTGATAATTGAGGCAGCTAAGTTCATTTTTTGTTACCGTGTATTACATGGTGGAGTGTAGCTCTCTTTATCATGTAATACACCGTAAACTCTCCGTTTTTATGTTAAGTAATATTTCGCCAACGGTATCAGTTACGTTGCTCACCCCAATACCACCAGTATGCTGCGACATAAGCACAGATGAGGCTATCTAGTTTGTCTTCGACTTGTTTGAGGGCTGCGCCTGTGGTGGGAATTTCGTTAAGAAATGAAGCGCTCAAGCGCACAGGAGGTTGGAGAGATGGTAAGATATCTGTAATATAATTGTAGAGTTTGATGAGTTCTAAGCGGCGATCGCTGAGGCGTCCTTTTTTATATTTAAGAATTCGTTCTAAACCAAATAATTGAACTATCGCTGGATGGGGAAAGACTTCTATTTGATATCTACCGTATTTTTGCGGTTCGATGGTTGGTGCGTGAGCAAAACCACGCGATTCTAATTCTAAGCCAAATTTTACTGTCCGTTCTGCAAAAGGTAGACTGAGATTGGCAGGGTAGCATCCAGCGTGATATTTGCCAAAGTGCTTGTGTGTGAGTTTGTCCGGTAGGCGACTCCCAGTCGTGTTAGGGATGAGGGTGGGTGCATCGACAGCGATGAGCGCGGGTTCTTCTGGTTTTACGCAAGTATCTATCCAGGTTAGGATATCTGCAATAGAATCTTTGCGGTCTAAGTCTTGTATTTGCAGTTTTTTGTCTATTAATTGTAAATAGCATAAGCCGCTGGGTTGAGATTTCCAGCCTAAGTCAATTCCAAGAAATTTCATTATAGCGATTAGACCTCTTGCATGAATCCAATCATGCCCTCAGACTAGAATGGGGCTACACAAATCTCGTTTGAATGAAGTACAAATTTATCTGTGTCCATCTGGAGGACACTGCGTTGCGGAGAGAAGTTGCAAGGAGGGTTTCCCTCCGGGCAAACTGAGCGCAAAGCGCACGCTACGCGAACGGAGGGTTCCCCCCGTTGTAGCAAGTGTCCGTTGTCCATCTGTGGTTGATTATTTCTTTGTGTACCTCACCCAATTGCAAACCGCTATATTGAATATACAAAGCTTATTCTTATGGTTAGACCACAAATCTTCAGGTGTTTAGGGACTAGGGACTGGGGACTGGACAATCCCCAATTCCCAATCCCCTCACCGTTTTAGGAATTACAGTATGCCCGTTCTGCTAATGTGATATCTAGCACGAATGGATTGTCATTCCCCTGAAATTCGGCGATCGCATGACTGCGCTCAATTTCAGCATTGTCCGGAGGGTCTTGCTGGTTCCATTGACACAAAGTCTGACGCTGATCCTTAAAGTAATTGGGGTCTATTGCGTCACCCTGGCTACGATAGATAGTGTAGAAGTAGAACATTGCCCTGGCAATATCCCCTTTCACCTTCTCTCTAGGCTCAAATCTAGAGAATGCTGATTCGCTGAATTCGTCAATTTCACTGCTAGGAATGGTCGTTTGCTCAGTATCATCTCGATACCATTCCTCAGTGCTGGTGTCGGCTATATCAGCGAAGGGTTTATTGCCTCGCTCGCTATTAATATTTTTTTTGGCAGGAAACAGATGGTGAAGGTCACTTCGGGCATTACCCTTGTCAGCGCCCTTACTTTGTGGCCAAACATGTTCGGTATTCTGTCCTAGTCTGTCAGCTTCCTGGCTAGGATCACCATCGCCAGTGAGACGAATTTGATAACTAGCGTAAACATCTGTCACAACGCCGTCTTGATTGTCAATTCTACCAAACATTTCGTCTCTTGCTCGATCATAGTTCAAGGATTGGCTAGGTCTATACTCCTGTGCTAATTCCTGAACAAGAGATGAGTTGGATAACTCAGGCAATATAGTTGCTGAATCACTAGCAGCAGCCTCTTGAATAACGGGACGGCTTGGGGAAGCGGTGGTTGCTTGAGTGGGTAGTGTAAACGCTGCAACGATGGGATCGTGGTCGCTGACTGACCTGCTGAAGCCAACGTTGACATGTACAATGTCAATCTCAGGTTGAGCAACAACGGAAAGATTTTTACTCACCAACAAGTGGTCAATTAATTGACGATTTCCTTGGAAATTGTAAGTATAGCGATCGCCAGCTGGTAAACTTTCTGTCAGATTCTCAAGAACATTTCCCTTCAAAGTCTTCAGAGTTAGGGAATCTGGTAAATCGTTCAGATCCCCCAGTACAATCACGTTGGCATCAGGGTCTACCTGCAAGAGTTGCCCTACGAATTGATTAACAATTTCGGCTTGGTTCTCGCGTTTAGCGTCGTCTGGCGGACCTCCACGTTTGGAAACAAAGTGATTCGCAATGACGAAAAATTCTTGATCGTTAAATAAAAATTCTGCTGCAAGTGGCTTACGGCTGTCATCGAAAGCATTATTCGTGGGGTCAATACGACCAGGATTCAGGGAGAGGTCAGCACCATCTGCACCTTGGCGAATAGCCACAGCATCTAATGGACCACCTCTTCTAGGCAGTTTAGCTAGGGTTACCCGACTAGGTCGAAACAAGAAGCCGACACGGATATTGCCTCCAGGTTCTCCACCATCCTGATCGTCTCTGGGCGCAATGTCAACAAAGTCGTATGCTGGACCACTGATATTTTCGATAGCAGCAATCAGTTTTTGGTACGTCTGGTTTGCATTAACAACGTCATCATTTGTTGGACCGTTGTTATCCTGAACTTCACTTAAACTGATGACATCAGGTGCTTTCAAATTATTGACAATAATTTCGGCAATATTATCAAAGCGTCGATCTCTAGGATCTAAATTCTCAACATTGAAAGTCGCAACGGTCAGGACATCCTGTGAATTTTGTAGGGATGTTGTTTCACGTTGCTCAACTGAAGGTGTAGGAGTTGGCACTTGAGCTAATGGACTAGCTTGCAGTGGACTTATCCATGCAAAGAAAATGAGAGCAAGACTAAGTACGAGCAATTTGATGAATTTCATTTTCTCCTCCAATGAAGGCATTTTTGAGATTAGTCGTCTTTCTCTTGCGTTTGTGTTTGGTCAAGATATGGCAGTTTTCATATGCGTAAGGTACACCCAATTGTAAGGGTAAACGATCATTCACCCCTACCAACGTACCTCACTGACTCGCAAACCACTGTAATCTGAGTTTCCAGGCTTGTATCTGTAGCCTTATTTTGGAGAATTAGTACTATTGCTCCATCCAAGTACTTAGAAATTCTATCTGATTCTGTATTTCTTTTGCTGATTTAGCTGCAATTAACCTCAAGATACCGCCCATGAGTTCACCCACAGAGTAACGTTGCTGCTGCACTAAAATCATTCCAGCATGAGTTTGTTCTTTGCGTAAAAAATCAGTGTGCAATTTGTTGTTACTGGCTGTGTCGCTTGAAATTACGTTAACTCTTGGTCAAATTATGATTGAAACGACAATTATACCCTTTTTACCCTTTCTTTTTTGTTGAAGCCCCGATACTAAATTCTAATTCTGTAATCAACATTTCTAGTTACGTAGCTTGCACAGCAAATAGCGGTACTATAAATTACGAATTACGTAACTTGCTTCTTGCATGATTGCACTCCCAAGGAATGTTTCCTAAAAAATGAAAGTTAAAACATCTGACTTAACGCAGATTATTGCTCAAGCTAGCTGTTTATCTGAACGTCTGGGCAAACAGTTACAAGTTACTGATAGCGAACAACAGTTAATATCACGTCTTCAACGCTGGTGTAAAGTAAGTGCTCACGGAAACTGGGAAAAATTCCAGAAGCGGCTACTTTGGGACGGGTTAGATGTTGAGCAAGTACAGCAGGCCCTGCGATCGCTCCCTGTAGTGGATAGCCAAGTTTTACCAGTTTGGTCGGAGACTTTGAGGGCGATGATTGAAACCGCTTCTAATTTTCATCCCCCATCATTGACTACGATAAATCCGCAGAAACCTTTAGCATTTCAAGAACTATTGCTACCAGCAATCTCTGTGGCGCGACAGCAGTTATTAATTCGTTTGGGTACTAATTCCCTATCTGATGAACATCTACCTTTCAAAATACTCTCTGAGTCCTCTTACCTCACTTTTGAGTGTAGCTTGTTGGAAAAACTACTCAATCTTAGTGCCAAAACATTGACAGCAGAATATTCCCGTTTTGTTGCCTTGGAGCAGAAACTTCTCCATGAAGTGGAAATCAGACCACAAAACCAGACTACTCATCAAGATGAATACAATACTTTTGTGGAGAAACTCTTAGGGAATGGAATGTTAGGGTTTTTCCAACAATATCCCGTTTTAGGACGCTTAATGGCAACTGCTATTGATTTTTGGGTGGAAGCAATAGCAGATTTTATCCAGCGTCTGCAAGCAGATATTCCAGCAATTCAGCAAACATTTTCACCATCCCAGTCTCATCTAGGAAAAGTCATTGACATTCAGCCTTCGCTTTCCGATCCCCATCATCAAGGAAGAACGGTAATTGCCCTTACCTTTGAGTCGGGACTAAAACTAGTATATAAACCCAAAGGCTTAGGGGCAGAAGTAGCTTTTACTCAGTTCTTAGATTGGTGCAATCAGCAGGATATTTCCTTACCTTTCAAAGTTCTAAAAATATGCGATCGCTCTGATTATGGCTGGGTAGAATATGTTGAGCATCTACCCTGTGAAGACAAAGCAGCAGCACAACGGTTTTACCAGCGAGCGGGAATGCTATTGTGTTTACTGCATATCTTAAGAGTCACTGACTGTCACCATCAAAATTTAGTCGCCAATGGAGAACATTTTGTCCTGGTTGATATGGAAACCCTAATGCACCCAGAGGCAAAACTGATGGTAGACTTTCCCCAAGTAACGGAAGTTGAGAAAATAGTAGGTAAACAATTCTGGGATTCTGTAGTCCGTACCGGACTTCTCCCTGGTTGGGATTTTCTAGAAAATGGCTGCATTGCCTATCAAAAAAATGCCCTAAGCAGATGTCAGAACCATCCCTCTCCTGCACTAACGAACGTACCCATGTTAGATGGTATTCCTCTGGCAGGTAGCGACTATCTTGATGAAATTGTGTGGGGATTTGAACAGATGTATCGTTTGTTAATTTCCCGTCAGCATATTTTACTAGCCGAGGATAGTCCTTTGGCAGCATTGCAAAATGTGCAGGTACGATTTATCTTTAGGATGACGCCGATTTATGGAAAAATTTTACACCACATTCAATCCCCAAAATGGCTGCGTAATGGAATTGATAGAAGTATAGAAATTGATCACCTGAGTCGAGCGTTTGTGGTTGTTGACGAAAAACCTCACTATTGGCGGATTTTATCAAAGGAACTCCAGGCAATGGAGCAGTTAGATATTCCCTATTTTAGTGCTGTTCCTGGCAGCGATGAACTGGTGTTAGAGCCAGGGGAATCTATTGCAGAGTATTTCCAGGAACCAAGTTACAAAACTGTGCAGACTCAGCTAGAAAACTTAAGTGAAGCAGATTTGTCGCGACAAGTAGAGATTATTAAAGGGTGTTTTTATGCTCAAGGTAAGTCAGTAGATTTACAGATAGATTCAATCACTCCAGATCCCGTGAAAAGTCAGAGCCATAACCTGGTTCCTTTGACAAAAGAACAGTTACTCCAAGAAGCAACGCGACTGGCAGAGGAAATTCAAGCACGGGCAATTTGGGGAAGTGATGGTAGTGTCCAGTGGATTGGTTTTAACTACTTTCCCAATGCTAAGTGTTTTCAGTTTGAACCTTTGGGTGACAATCTCTACAACGGTAATAGCGGTATTGCTCTATTTTTGGCAGCTTTGGATTATGTGAGGGGAACAAACCAGTTCCGAGAATTGGTGATGGGAGCGTTGTTTTCTATCCGCAAGTTTTTACAGACATTTTCTTTTGAGTCCCATCGCAGGTTTGCCAGACAGGGAATTGGGGGTGGTATGGGTTTAGGTTCCCTTATCTACGGTTTGGTGACAATTAGCAAATTTCTCAGAGAACCTGCACTTGTGGAAGATGCAGCAGGGATTGCCAATCTCATTACCCCCGAATTGATTGCGGCTGACCAGCAATTTGATATTATTTATGGGGCATCTGGGGCTATTTTGGGGTTGTTGTCCCTCTATCACCATACTCAAGAGCCAAAGATTTTAGAACGAGCTATTAACTGCGGTCAGCATTTATTAAACCATCAAGTGAAGGTGGCAGGAATACCCCAGGCTTGGAATATTTTACAGCAAGGGCAACATCCGGGTTTCTTTCATGGTGCAGGGGGAATTGCTTATGCTCTACTCAGGCTCTATGCTGTCACCGCAGATTCAGCCTATTTAGCAGCAGCAAAGGCAGCAATTACTTATGGGTGGAGTGTCTTTCTACAACAACCAGAAGAAAATATTCAATCCAGTAGGTTTGATCTTGCAGGGGAAATTCTTCTAGCGTGTTTAGCTAGCTTATCTATTTTAAATACAAATGATGTTTATCAAGAATTAGAAATAGTTTTAAGAACTACACGTACAAATGATTTGATAGATGTAGATTCTATTGAGTGCGGTAATTTTGGCAAGATAGAAATGCTATTATTAGCTGCACAAAAACTTAACCCCCCAGAGTTACGAGAAGAGGCAGTTATAAGAGCTTCTTATATAGTAAATGATGCTCAACTTGCTGGAGGCTATCAATTTTTGAAATTGCCAAGTTCTGTGTTTAATCCTGGTTTATTTCAGGGGACTGCGGGGATAGGTTATGAGTTATTGCGGTTGGTTGAAGATTCGCTTCCTTCAGTATTATCCTTTTAGTACCGTGTGCGACTTTTTTTAAACCTTCTTCTTTTTTAAGCTGAAGTTCCCCCTTACTGTAAATTTGAAGTTGTTCACTTCGATTTTTAACAAGGTTACTACTCAAGTAGGCTCGGTCAATGTGTAGTTCTGGTAGTTCTGCATTTTGCTTTTGTAAGTCCTGCTCAATTCCATCGGTGAGAAATGCTTCTGGAGCATTAGCTTTAGTAATACCAACGGCTCGAATCATTCCGGTGCTAGCTGCTATTGGGTAATCGCTATTATAACAAATGCTGAATACTCCAAAAGTGACGATGGCTAAAACCTTTATTTTTAAGATACTCCAAAAGTGACGATGGCTAAAACCCTTATTTTTTAAGTTTATTTCCGAAAGTTTGTCAGCTAGTGAGTGAATGTACCAAAAACACAGTTTTATGGGGTTAATGTAAGCGATGATGACCTCAAAAGGGACACGGAGTATCATTATAGCAAACCTGACCATTATCAAGGTTTACTTTAAAGCCGCGATGTTCACGTTTTATTAAGATAGGAGCTGTGGCTCTAAGGTTATCTGATATCACTCCGGCTACTAGAGGTGTAATAGGGATACCAGAATTTCCAAATCGTCCCATGATGTGGTTAATTAGTCCTTGGTGGTCGTTCCGGGTCACATATTGCTGAACATCAGAACGAAAATCTATTATTTTTCTGTCATTTACGAAGAGATCTGAAGTATAGCCACTGGCATGTCTTGGACGACCGGCTATTAATTCTAACTCCTCATCACTCAATTCTACATCTACATGCTCATCTAAAACCGTTGTTCCATAAATTTGCTGCAATAAATGATCGGGTGTAAATCCACCAATATTAGACATAGCCATTGATTCCACCTGGTTAATCGGTGGGGAGATGGGGAGGTGGGGAGGTAGGGAGGTAGGGACAAAGATAAAGATGTGTAGCATGATTTTCCGTATTTGGTATTAATTTACAGTAGTTATCTTCTGAACTTACACTGATCTAGGCTTACGCATTGACAAAAATCTGATTATGTGAATCAGACTTATTTGCTGCCCTTCCTTCTTTAATTAAGTGCAAGCAAAATCAACTTATGCATGAGTGAGATAGAAATGGGAAATTCTTGCTCGATCTGACTATTGCAGAACCGCACGGAAGTTGGCGCTAGAGTGTTATGCACACAAGAGTTGATTTGTAAAGTGCGTAAGTCCTATGATCAATAAGAGTTTAGCTATAAATAAATCTAAAGAAGAAAGCTTTGTCCAAAGTCCAATTGCCAATTATCACCTAGCCAAGCAGTAATGTTAGTGATATGTGGCTGAAGTTTTGCGATCATAGAAGCAAACCCTTCGGCTTTCTTTGCATAGTCAAAAGCTCGATCTAATGCCTTACCCACCTCGTTTTTATCTGGTTGTGGCTTATTTAGCTCGTCCTGGGCATCTTCAAAGGCATTGTCAATTTTACGACGGTCTGAGGTTTCTAACTTCGCTAGGATCTCACATAAGGCGTTGAGTTCTGCTTGTATATTGACGCTTGCAGGAATGCCTACACCGTCGCACAGATGCTTATCGCTTTCATTATCAGGGGGATTGGTTTTAAAGTACTCGCGCATAAAATTGCGCCCTTCCTTGAGTAAATACTCAAAATCCCATCTCCATAGTTTCACTGTGTTGTCAGCACTTGCAGAAGCCAGCATTTTACCATCGGGGCTGAAGCTGACCCCCAAAACCCCTTCTATATGCCCAGTTAGGGTTTTAATTTCTTTGCCAGTGGAGGTATCCCACAGTTTCACCGTGTTGTCAGCACTTGCAGAAGCCAGCATTTTACCATCGGGGCTGAAGCTGACCCCCAAAACCCCTTCTATATGCCCAGTTAGGGTTTTAATTTCTTTGCCAGTGGAGGTATCCCACAGTTTCACCGTGTTGTCAGCACTTGCAGAAGCCAGCATTTTGCCATCAGGGCTGAAGCTGATCCTATTAACCTCCTTTGTATGCTCAGCAAGGGTTTTAATTTCTTTGTCGGTGGAGGTATCCCACAGTTTTACCGTGTCGTCAGCACTTGCAGAAGCCAGCATTTTACCATCGGGGCTGAAGCTGACCCCCCGAACCGCATCTCTATGCCCAGTAAGGGTTTTAATTTCTGTGCCGGTGGAGGTATCCCATAGTTTTACCGTATTGTCAGCACTTGCAGAAGCCAGCATTTTGCAATCGGGGCTGAAGCTGACCCCCCAAACCGCATCTCTATGCCCAGTCAGGGTTTGAATTTCTTTGCCGGTAGAGGTATTCCACAGTTTCACCGTCTTGTCATCACTCGCAGAAGCCAGCATTTTACCATTGGGGTTGAAGCTAACCCACTTAACCCTTTCTGTATGCCCAGTAAGGGTTTTAATTTCTGTGCCGGTGGAGGTATTCCACAGTTTCACCGTGTGGTCATCGCTCGCAGAAGCCAGCATTTTACCATCGGGGCTGAAGCTGACCCCCCAAACCCAGTTTGTATGTCCAGTTAGGGTTTGAATTTCTTTGCCGGTGGAAGTATCCCACAGTTTTACTGTGTTGTCAGCACTTGCAGAAGCCAGCATTTTACTATCGGGGCTGAAGCTGACCCACCCAACCCCTTGTGTATGCCCAGTTAGGGTTTTAATTTCTGTGCCGGTGGAGGTATCCCATAGTTTTACCGTATTGTCAGCACTTGCAGAAGCCAGCATTTTACTATCGGGGCTGAAGTGGACTTCCCAAACCTGGCTTGTATGCCCAGTAAGGGTTTTAATTTCTTTGC